>CALDKP010000120.1 GCA_937898535.1 uncultured Sphingomonadales bacterium
GCTTCTTCGCTTCAAAGGCAACTGCTGCGCGGGTCTTCATGTTAATCGGGTCTCCCTATGACTGGAAACGGCTTTTCCATTAACCGCGCGGACACGCAAGCCTAGATTCCGGCATACCACTCATAGTCGCCCACATCTTCCCAATATCCACCTTTTCCACCATGGAATTTTGTCAGATCATCGGTTGCTTCGATACGCATGACATATTTGGCATGCTTATACCCCAGCTGCCGTTCGACACGCAGACGCACAGGTGCACCATATTTCACCGGCAGCATGTCGCCATTCATCCCCCAAGCCAATATTGTTTGCGGGTGAAATGCATCGATCAAATCGATCGACTCATAATAAGGCTGCGCGCCGTAACTGTCCGCACAATGAAACACGATATATTTGGCGCGCGCCGACAAACCGGCTTGCTGCAACAACAGCCGCAGCGGCGTGCCCTGCCATTTTGCAATCGCGCTCCAGCCCTCAACACAATCATGCCGTGTTATTTGGGTGCGCGCCGGCATTGCGCGCAACGTTTCCAGGCTGACATCCATTGGGTTGGCCACCATGCCATCAATGCGCAGCGTCCAGTCGGCAAACTTATTGCCAACATGCGCCAGATATTCTGCCGAGGTGCCTGTCAGTGATCCATTGGTTTTGAAGATAGGCGAAATATCGGATGCAGGGAATTCTGGCGCAAGCGCCGCCCTGTCCATCAGGCTTCTGTGCGCTGCCTTGTTCAGCGTTTCTGCTGTCCGCAATGTCGATCGAAACGTATCGCTCTCATTCAACGCATCGCAACCGCTTAAGATCAACGCGCTGCCGCCCAAAGTTGCGCCGCGCAACAGTGCCCGCCGTCCGATGATATCGCGGTCGTTCTTCATGACGCGACTCCCGTCACGTTGCCATGGTGTCCCTGCGGAACTTTCCCCGTAATCATCGAACGGATGCCTTTGATTGGCCCGGACAAGAAAACCATTACCAGATGCAGCAGCACAAAAATGGACAAAAGCGCCGCGCACATAAAGTGGATCGAACGCGCCGATTGCCGACCGGCAAATATATCATGCAACCATGGCAGGGCTGCATTCATGGCCGGCGACATGGCAAGGCCGGTGAATATCATCAGCGGCAACAAAATGAAAATTACGCCAACATAGCTGAACTTCTGCAGGATATTATATGTCCCCGCATTGTGCGCATCAAAACGCAATCGGGCATGGTTTTTAATGTCACGCCAGATATGCTTTGGGGCCCATTCTGTTCGCCGGATATGCAAATGCTGCCTTATGTGTCCGTTCAACAACGACGCCACCATGAAGCCAGTCAACCCAAGTGCAAACAGCCATGCAAAGGCAAAGTGCCAGCGCCGTGCTGCGCCGAGATTGTACCCCGTTGGTATCGTCGCCCAGCCCGGGAAGGCAACGCGGCGGACTTTATCGTCCGCGCCCAACGACAATCCTAGTACGCCCGTTGTCTCAAGCCTCGTTGAACCGATTTTCACAAACCCGGTTGTTCTTGTGTCGTCAATTTTCAACCATGCGTGGTCTTCGCGCGATCCATATTCGCCCCAATAAAGACGCGGGTGCGCGTTGAAAATCATCAGGCCACTCATCAGCAAAACCGTAAGCGCAATTGCATTCAGCCAGTGCCAAATCCGCGTGATGGCTTTGTGCCGCTGTACCAGATTTTCCGCCATTGGCCGTTCGCCTTGTGATTGATCACGCCGGACATTATGCCAATGTGCCCGTCACCACAACAGCTACGCAAGGTATAAGGGTGTTGGATGCACTTGCCCGAGCTAGGGGACCTGTGCGTTTGCGGTCCCACTGTTGGGCATAGCCGCAAGCCGCGGAACGGGATGGGCAATAATAATTCCCATATCCACCGTGCCGTTCGATTTGCCCAATGCCGCGACACCCGACAATTCTGACACCACCCCAATGATATTGGCCGAAAGCGGTGCAACCCTGACCTTATAATCCCCATATGGGATGAACTCGAAAAGGAAAAAGCCGTCAAACTCGCTGCGCGTGGACTTCACGACGCGGCCATTTTTGTCGATAAGCTCAAGATCAACACCGCTCAGCGGCTTTCCGCCCTCGCGCTGCAAAGTGCCGGATATTTCACCTGCTGAAACAAGCGGTAGTTCAATGATCGTTGGAATACCTGGCCGCGGCGTTACCACTATTCCACTATTTGCAGGCTGAACAAAGGGATCGGATAAGCTCGATGCGTCGATGCCAATCAGGATTTGCTCATATGGCTGAAGCCCATCGATGATCGTGCGGCCTTCGCCATCGGTTGGCAGACCTCGGCCCGTTGAACCAGCCGTAAGCTCAACGTCTTTTTGCAATGCTTCGGCCGGCTGACGAATACCATCAGCATTATCATCTTGAAAAACAACCGCAAATGCCTGTCCCGATGATGCAAGCTTTTCGGCCGCAACGCGGATACTTTTATTATGCGGATTTGGCCCAAGGCTGAACGCAAGGCTAAGTCCAGCAGCGACAGATCCATCGCTGCCTGCTTCCACTTGTCCGGTAACGGCAAAATATTTGAAACGCCGGCTATGGCCCAGTGACAGGCGCGCACGTGAGTCGCCAACCGAATAGCCCGCTTCCACTTTCCAGTCAGAATATTCGCCAGCGCGCCACTCGCCCGTGATTTTGGATTCCCTGAAGCCAGCATCGTCTGAAAGCGCGAATGTCGCCTCCCCACGCAGACGCAAACCGCCGATCCGCCCCGATAACCGAAGCGCTGAGTCCAGCCGCGATGTAGATATGCCACCGCGCCCGCTGTGTTCCTGCGTCCACTCAAGTTCAGCGCTTGCATTCAATCTATTGATATTAAATGACATTCTTGATGCAGCTTCAATTCGGCCGCCGCCATCCGCGCGTTCAATATAACGGACTTCGCCGCGCAGCGGGACATATTGCCGCCCCAACTTGACCGCGTGATCCAGCGATATGCTGTTGAAACGCCGGACGTCACGATAATAGCGTTCGCTTTGATAGCTACCGATCAGCCAGGTGCTCTCTCCGGCGATGAGCGCCTGTCCGACCTGCGCCAGAACTTGCCCGCGAAGTGCATAGCCACCAACAAGGTTTGCCGCGCCGGCAACTTCGATTAGTGCTGGCCCAATTGCACGGCGGACAGATGCTTCGAGATAATGTTGACGCTGCCCACGCAGTTCGGACGCAAATAGCGATGCCGCTACTGACGTCTTGGCGTCAAGTCCGCGCTCAAGTCCGAAACCGCCGCGCCAGCCCCAAAAGTCACTTGCCTCAACATGGCCAAGGTCGATGACGTCGCGTCCTGCATCCTGCACGGCGGCCCAATAATATGTTTCGCGCGGCGGAATGGAATCGAGCCCCACGGGGATCATTTTCGTTTCGCGGCGCACCTGACCCTGCGGCCCATAAAGGACAACTTCGAACCGATTTTGCCCGTAGGACAATTGTACATCGAGAAATTCGAAGCGCCCATCGCCGCGGCTTTGGACATAGGCAATCAGCTGATCATTACGGTATAGTTCGGCTTCCCAACCATCGGGCAATTCTCCACGGAACACCGTTCTGTCAAAGCTGGCGGGCCGGTTAAGTGGCCGGTTGGTGACAAAGGCGCCACGCCCCGTTGTGGTTTGGATGCCGAGTGCAGTTGCATTTGTCGCGACATCACCAAGCCCAAAATGTGTGACGCCCAATGGCCCCAATAGGGCACCATCCGGGTCCGTCCGATAGGCGCGGAGGCGTAAGTTTTCAGGGATGCCGCGGCCGTTTGAGGACAATCGGGCATCGATCGACGCGCCTGCAATTTCGCCACTCGCGTATATTTCATATCGCGCGTCAGTGCGGTTCCCGGATCTTTTGACGCGGGCAACACCAATAGACGCCACGACGTCAATGGACGGTGTGCGAAAGAATTTATACGGATCATGCGCTTGTGGCAGACTGCTAAAGTCAAAATCTTTCGACGGTTTAACTTTGCCCGCCCGTGCCTTGCGCTCTTCGGCAAGCTCGAATGGTAATTTGCGGTCAGCGCTGACAATAATGAGTGCATTGGACTGGTCAGCCTTGATATTCACATCAAGCCATTTTGCCATGGCATCAACGTCCACACACCAGCCTTCGGGGACATCGCGGACATCAGTGGCGTTCAGAGTTTGCGCCTTATTCACGATTTGCACGATGTTGGCGTCGCGGTCGAGCGTGAAGGTGCGGATTTCTTCAAACAGCCATCCCGTTGCGCGGCGCGACTTTTTGTCCAAACGCACGGGAAGATCGAAGGCCATGATGATATCCGCCAGATCAATGCAGACGCCGGTATCGGTCTGATATCCACGCACGCCGTCACCCACGCGCCATTGGCCAACGCGCACATCAAACAGCAACGCATCATCTTCATTTGCTTGCCAGCCAGCGGCAAGCGCAGGCGCAACCGGAGCAAAAAGGACTCCGGTCGCAACGGCGATTGCCGTTAGTGCCTTTACGGCCTGATGAAGGATGCGGCGCATCGATTTTTCGTTGACCCAGCGGTCAGGGAAGGACGGCGCGAACCTGGCTGATAAGGCCGCCACCGGCTTCCGGCGCTTCATAATAGGATATGACGATTTCGCCGCGCACCTTGGCGGCCAGCTCGGGTGAAAGCGGAATAGACACAACACGTTGGCTAATCTCGGGGTAGATCGCGATACCCTTGCTGACATGCAACGGTTCGGAAACACCCGGCTTCGTCACGTGAACTTCACCGAACAATGACCGGTTGCCCGACCGGTTCATGTCGAATTCGAGCGTAGGCCCCTCATTGTCCTTTCCGATACGGACATTTGCCAATGCAGCCGTCGCATAGACATTACCCTTGCGAACAATGACCGGAATGCTGATTCCGTAAATTGGTGTGATCTGAATCTTTAAACCCTCAGTCGGGCTGCCAGCGGCAGCCACGGGCGTAGCTTTTGGAATAGCGCGAAACAACATATGCGCGCGATATTCGCCATCTGCTAGCCCGTCATTGGGCTGAAGCCCGATCCGGATGGATTGCGGTTGATTCGGTGGAAGCGTTACGCGCCGTGGTGCGTATCGAATCACATCCAAAGCAGATTTTTCTTGATCCGTTGCTTTTTCTAAATCGACATCATCAAGCCGCCCCTGCGCATTCATACGACGCAGTTCGAGAGTGATCCGATAGGTCGCCTCTTCATCGCCGATATTGTTCAGTATGACTTCTGTTCCACGACGACCGTCGAGAACCACGCGCGTCGGTGCAATAAGCAAGTCACCAGCCGCATACGCAGACGTTGAAGCCATCGAAAAAGAAATTGGGAAGAGGAGTGCTAACGCGACGCCTTTAGGCGCAGTTAGCCACCATGCTTTTCCAAGCAGTTTAAACATAATATTTCGCCCACCTTGATGCACGAGGGGGTCAATCCACCGTGCTGGTCTACTCTGGCAATGTGGATCAATATGGTTACCATCCGCCTAACAATGTTGTGTTGCGGACACAAAAAACCCCCGAAAGCTCGGCCATCGGGGGTAAGATGCGAGATGATTACGTCAGAAGACGTAGACGTCTTACTGATAATCAGCAGAAACGTTGTAAGAGCCCGTGTACGTTCCGGCAGCTTGGTTGGCGCCAACCGCAAGCGAACCGCCAACAAAGAATATTTGTGGCGCGCCAGTTGAATTGAACGATGTCATCGACGGCGTGAGCGTCAGCACCATGTTATTGCCAGCGGAGGTCAATGTCGTTGATGCTGGAACGTTGATAGCGACAACATAACCCGAGTTTGCGCCGCTAACCGTAAAACGGCCACGAAGCGCCGTGCCGAGGCAGGCAACGCCTGTCGAGCAGACACGGGTGTCGGAGCTCGTTGGCAGTACAACCGTTCCTGCCGTTCCACTTGTTGCAACAATGCCAAGATCGAGAGCGTTATTTTGTGCCAATGTTACGGCAGCGACAATATCGACTTCAGCCGATGCCGTTTGCGTAGCAGCCTGTGCGCCAGTCGAAGCCAGTGCAGCGGCAGCGACAACACCCAAGAGCGCGAATTTCGTCTTTTTCAACATATTCTGGTCCTTTGTGACTTAGCAGATTCGGAATGCCCCCACAGCATTCGGCGTCCTTTATGCACATCGAATCATAAATTTTTGCTTGCCGTCATGGTTAACGCGGGCGTTTGGCCACGGCTTCAATGCCGCGGTTAATCAGCCGAAAACCATAGTGTTTCCGCTAAAAATGACGCCGTCGAGCAGGCCAGCAAATATTAAAATCCCGCTAGACGACCGAAAAAATACTAGAATTTTTCACCCGTCAGGCGCTGACACAGCATGTCGAGCTGATCCAGGCTGCCATATTCAAACGTCACCGCTCCGGCGCCTGTGGCGTTTTTCTGAACGATTCTAACGCTCAATCCCAACAGATCGCCCAAATGGGTTTCTACTGCGCGGATATCCGCATTGTCGCTTGGGCCCGCGCTTTTGCCTTTTTTGGCGGTTGGGGCGCGTTCTTTTTGTACAAGCGCTTCCGTAGCGCGGACCGACAGGCCATTTTTAATGACCAACATGGCCAATGGCACCGCGTTCTCGCTGCCCAACAAAGCGCGTGCATGCCCCATGGTCAATTTTTCTTCGATGACCAGATCGCGCAACGGCAAAGGCAAATCGAGCAGGCGCATCATATTCGCAACATGGCTGCGCGACTTGTGCACCAGCTCCGCCAACTCCGCCGCACTATGCCCGAACAAATCGGTCAGCTTTTTATACGCTTCGGCTTCTTCGATTGGATTGAGATCCTGACGCTGGATATTTTCCAACAATGCAATTTCAAGCGTTTCGGCATCGTCAAAATTGCGTACGATCGCAGGCAAATCGTGCAGCTGAACCCGCTGCGCCGCGCGCCAACGGCGTTCGCCGGCGACGATTTGATAGCCATCGTTGAACGGACGCACGACGATAGGCTGAATCACGCCATGCTTTGCAATGCTGGCCGCCAACTCGTTCAGCTTATCGTCGGAAAAATGGCGGCGCGGCTGATCGGGATTTGGGCGTATCTCAGCAACCGCGATTGTCATGACGCCTAAGCTGCGGGGATCGGCATTTCCAGATGCACGCGCAGACGACGGGTCGCCGCGCAATGCTTCACCAAGCAAAGCGTCTAGGCCTCGACCCAATCCCATTTTCTTCTTCAATGGGGATTTTTCAGATGGATTATCATTCGTCACGCTGCGAGCTCCCGGGCCGGTAGACGGCCAATCAATTCTCTTGCCAATTTCATATACGCCTCTGAACCCGAGCAGCGATGGTCGTACACCAACGCGGGCAGTCCATGGCTTGGTGCCTCGGACAAACGCACGTTGCGCGGGATGACTGTTTGGAACACCAGTTCACCCAAGCAACTGCGCACGTCGTCCGCAACCTGTTCGGTCAGTTTGTTGCGTTTGTCGTACATGGTCAACGCAACACCCATGATCGTCAACGCCGGGTTAAATCGGCCCTGAATACGCTCAACTGTTTGTAATAGCTGACTTAAACCTTCCAACGCAAAAAATTCGCATTGTAGCGGCACAAGAAGAGAATCGACGGCCACGAGCGCATTGATCGTGATCAGCCCAAGTGAGGGTGGGCAATCAATGATGCAGATATCCCAGTTGGTGTCCGATTTATCAAAAGCCGCCTTCAACCGTCCAGTCCGGTCCTCATATTCGACCAGCTCGATTTCGGCGCCCGACAGATCAACCGTTGCAGGGACGATGTCGAGATTGGGGATCAAGGTAGGAATGGCTGCATCCTTTAGCGACGCATCACCCAGTAAGAGATCATAGCTGCTGTGGACGCGCTGCGCTTGTTTAAGGCCTAGACCGGTGGACGCGTTCCCTTGGGGATCCAGATCGACCAGCACGCACCGCCAACCGCTTGCCGCCAATGCAGTAGCCAAGTTGATAGCCGTCGTAGTCTTGCCAACGCCGCCCTTCTGATTTGCCACTGCAATTCGGATCATCTTTTTTGTCCCTTTGCCCCGGCGTTGCCGCCACCTGTGCACTTACCGGCCAATGTACCGACGAGAATACCGGCATCTGCATCGGTTATGCTTTGCTTGACGCTAAACGCGCCAGCCCAAACTGTTTTGACGTCATCCCACTCTGTAGCAGCGTTACGACCCTTTGGCAGCAGCCACAAAGTGTTATTATGAGAGAAACGGGCCGCCAGTTCAAACAATTTGGGTAAGGGTGCAAATGCCCGCGCACTGATGACCGAAAATGGGGCGGTTTTCATGCGCTCCAGCGGCATACCTATGACCGTGACGCGGTCGCCGATATCGAGCATTTCCACCGCACGCTGCAAATAATCCATGCGCCGTGCGCGCGACTCCACAAGGGTCACTTCAAAATCGGTGAGCAACGCAATAATCAAACCAGGAAAGCCCGCGCCTGACCCAAGGTCCAACCATTTTGTTTCAGGCCGCCCCTGATCCATGAAGGTGAGCAACTGCGCGCTGTCGACGATATGGCGCGACCAAATATCTTCTACCGTCGATGCCGCAATGAGGTTCTGGCTCACCGACTCGCGTTTTAAGAACGCAACGAACGCATCGAGCGATTCCATTGTTTCACGTGAAACACCCAAGGATGTCGTCAGCCACTCTTTCGCTTCAGCTTGGGTCATGCGGCTTCCGTCATCGCGCTGCGGGCTCTTTTGGCGTGGACCAATATGGCAGCCAAAGCCGCTGGCGTAATGCCACGAAGGCGAGAAGCAGCAGCCAGATTTTCGGGCTTTGCGCTTTGCAGCTTCTCCACCATCTCATTGGAGAGTCCCGCGATAGCCGCATAGTCGACATTGCTGGCCAGCGTTATTTTCTCATTTGCGGCGATGTCTTGAATTTCGGCCTCCTGCCGGGCGAGATATGGTGCGTAGCGACCGTCCTGCTCAATCTCCAACAAAAGATCGCGCGGCCATTTGGCTCCATCTGCGTCCAACAAGTCCTTGATCGATACATGGGGGAAACGCAGCCATTCGAGCTTCGACATTTTGCCTGCATCGGGTTTGACCGGCACACCCTGCTTCATCAACACATCGGCACTTATGTGCGCCGACATCATATCTAGGGCAGTCGCCTTCATCTGCTCTCTACGAATGAATGCATCCATGCGGTCAGTGCCAACGGCACCCGCTTCAATCGCCATTGGCGTGAGCCGCGTATGGGCATTGTCGGACCGAAGCCTTAAGCGATACTCTGCCCGCGCCGTGAGCATCCTGTACGGCTCGGTAACGCCCTGCAGGGTGAGATCATCAATCATGACTGCAATATAGCTATTGCTACGGTCCATGGCCGGCATGGGTCGGTCGAGCAATTTGCAAGCAGCGCCCAGCCCGGCCACCAATCCCTGCGCCGCAGCCTCTTCATATCCTGTCGTGCCATTGATCTGACCCGCACAATATAGTCCTTCAAAACCGCGCACGGCGAGTGTGGAATCGAGACACCGCGGGTCGATATAATCATATTCAACGGCGTAACCCGGAACGATGATTTCGCATTGCTCAAGGCCCGCCATCGACTTGACCATGGCGTCCTGAATATCTGTGGGCAGCGAAGTCGATATGCCATTGGGGTACACCAAATGGCTGTCTAAACCTTCGGGTTCCAAGAATATTTGGTGGCCATCACGATCGCCGAAGCGGAATATTTTGTCTTCAATGGACGGACAATATCGTGGACCCCTGCCCTCAATATCGCCGCCAAATAAAGGCGAACGGTCCAACCCACTGCGAATGATGTCATGTGTCACCGCATTGGTGCGCGTCATGGCGCAGAATATCTGGGGCACCGTGCGCCGCTGATTTGAAAAGGACATCGTCCAATCTTCATCATCGGATGGCTGCTCTTCCAGCATTGCCCAGTTAATGGTCCGGCCGTCAATGCGTGGCGGGGTGCCGGTTTTTAGCCGCGCTATCGGCAGTGCCGCATCACGAAGTTGCTTGGACAACAGCATTGCGGAGGCTTCACCGACCCGCCCGCCTTCAAAGCGCTCTTCACCCCGAAACAGCTTTCCACCCAAAAACGTACCGGTCGCCAGAATGACCGCCGAGGATGTGATGATGGAGCCATCGCCAAGGACCAAGCCGCCGACTGTGTTGGACGACCCAGGAATGAGGTGGAGCGCCGCGGCCTCAGCCTGCACTATCGTCAAATGCGCAATTTTTCCGAGTTGACGCTGGATCGATGCCTTAAACAAAGACCGGTCTGCCTGAACCCGAGGCCCCTGAACCGCCGCGCCCTTAGACGCGTTGAGCATGCGGTAATGGATCGCCGCGTCATCTGCCGCACGGGCGATAAGACCATCAAACGCGTCGACTTCACGCACCAGATGCCCTTTTCCAAGGCCGCCGATTGCTGGATTGCACGACATCGCGCCGATCATGCTTTTGTCGAAACTCACAAGCGCAACGCGAACACCCATACGCGCGGCGACGGCTGCGGCTTCAGTTCCCGCATGCCCTCCGCCCACTACAATGATGTCGAAATCGGTTGTCATAGGTCGCGCATAGCCGAACAAGTCGCATCGGTCAAAACTCTGCGTGCGATTGTTTCACGTGAAACAGCGCGTCATTTGCCGACGCAGAATTTGCCAAATAAATTATCCAGCAGTTCTTCGGTATGGGCGCGACCCGTTAATGCGTCCAATGCCAGCCGCGCTTGTCGCAAGCATTCTGCGACGATGAGCCAGTCGTCGGTCGCCTGACATGCACCCAGCGCATGCGCGCAGTCTGCGAGCAGCGCCCGCTGCCGCTGATTTACCGAAAACTGGTCAGGTGGTGGCAAAAGCTTTTTCGCGATATCCGCAACGGCCGTTTTTAGGTCGGCGATACCAAATCCTGAGACAGCCGACACCTGAATAGCCCTACCCGATTTTTTCAAACCGTCTGGGCTATCCGACTTGGCCGCTACTTCAATGATGTGTGGATGGTCGGGCCCAGTAGCTTCGGGCCCAAGCCATAATAGGATATCCGCCCCCTGTATCGCGGCCTGACTGCGGTCGATGCCCATGCGCTCAATCACGTCGTCAGTATGATCCCGTATCCCTGCCGTGTCGGTAAAGACGAACGCGATGCCATCAATCCCAATCGGCACTTCGATCATATCCCGCGTGGTACCGGCAATGTCCGACACGATCGCCGCGTCACGTTCAACCAAAGCGTTCAACAATGTCGACTTGCCGCAATTGGGTGGGCCACCCAGTACGACGCGCAACCCATCCTTTAATTTTTCAGCGGCAGGCTGGGATAATATACGTTCGATTTCGTGTTGAATATTCGCACAAGACTCTGATATTGAACGATTATTTTGCACATCCACATCAGATTCGTCCGAAAAATCAAGTTCAGCCTCGGTCAGCGCAGACAGTCGCAGCACGTCGTGCCGCCATGCCTCGATCGCAGCGCTAAAACTACCGCCAAACATCAATGTTGCGGATTTGCGCTGCCACTCGGTCTCTGCCGATAACAAATCAGCGAGACCCTCAGCTTCGTTTAGATCAAGCCGGCCATTGGCAAAGGCCCTGCGCGTAAACTCACCAGCCTCTGCCGCGCGCACATCGGGGAACTGCGATATGGATTTTTCGACAGCGCGAACGACGGCACGTCCACCATGAATATGAAGTTCAGCGAGGTCCTCGCCCGTTGCGCTATCAGGACCCGGAAAGAGCAGGACAAGCGCTTGGTCCAGTGTCTCCCCGCTGTTTGGCGCCCGTAATATAGCAAGCGATGCACGCCGCGGCTTTGGTGTCCGGCCCGTAAGCCCGCGGACCACATCAAACGCCGCGGGGCCGCTGATGCGGATAATCGCTATGGCAGCCGGCGGCGCACCGCTGGACAGTGCAAAAATAGTATCGGTGGCGGACATCAAAGCTCTATTTTTTGTCTTTGCTGCCCATGCCCGACATGGCGGCTTTTGCACCCGTTTCGATCAGTTGTTGAAACAGCTGCAATCCCATTTGTCCCATTGGCGCGATTTGCTTGCCAAGTTCCTGCAGCTGGTCGATGCCGCCAGCGCCGTTCATCAGGTTCGTGACCTTTTCAACATAGGCCTCATTCGCCTTGGTCACATCGGGCAAACCCAAAAGCGCACGGGCCTCTTCTGGCGAACAATCGATCTCTATGTTCATCTTCATGGCCGGGACTCTCCTCTTGATGGTATGACATACTATAAAGACAACATCGAATCACGCAATTGCGGAGAATGTCCGCACAGGAGCAAGATATGGGCGACATGATAAAGATTGCAGCATTGAATGAAGATGCCTTGTTTCCGGCATATCTCGCCGCTCCGGTTGGCGCAGCGAAAGCGGCAATTATCGTCATACCCGAAATTTTCGGCGTAAATGCGGGCATTCGCCAAAAATGCGATCACTTAGCTAATGATGGATATCTGGTGATTGCACCCGACATTTTCTGGCGTTTTGCGCCAGGCGTCGAACTTAATCCCGATGTGGAATCACAGCTTCAAGAAGCATTCGGCTATTTTGGCCAATATGATGCCGATGACGGCGTCAAAGACATTGAGGCAACTATTCACGCAATACGTGGTGGGATTTCAGGCCACGCGCCCGTTCAAAATGTGGGCTGCGTCGGCTACTGCCTGGGTGGACGGCTTGCCTATATGGCGGCAACACGCACCGACATCAGTGCATCCGTTGGCTATTATGGCGTCATGATTGATCAAATGCTTGGCGAGAGTCATGCGATTGCCCATCCACTCATGCTGCATATTCCCACTGCCGACCATTTTGTCGGTCCAGAGGCGCAGGCGGCGATCCATGCAGGGCTTAGCAATCACCCGAAGGTAACGTTGCACGATTATGAAGGCCTCGACCACGGTTTTGCCGCAGAAATGGGCAACCGCCGCAACGAAGCTGGCGCGGCATTGGCCGATTCACGCACAGCAGCGTTTTTTGCAGAGCATCTAAATTGAGGGCTATCTGACCATCGTCAGATGCCCTCAAAAATTAGCGGCTGATCAGCGCGATGACGTAGCTGCCAACGCCCAAATCGGGGTCGGTCCAGCCTTCGTAAATCATCTTGAGTGCAACATAGACAATCACGGCCATGCCCAGCCATGCGATCCATTTATAGCGTTCAATATATTGGGCGATGATATTCGCTGCGATACCCATCAGGGCCACAGCAAAGATCAAACCGACAATCATGATGCCCGGATGATCCTTGGCAGCGCCTGCCACGGCCAGAACATTGTCGAGGCTCATCGATACATCGGCAACCGCAACCGCCCATGCCGCCGCAGCAAAGCTTTTGGCAGCCGGAATACCGCTATTTTCATCACCTAAAACTTCAGGAGAGCCGGGCGATTCTGTTGCTTCGCTGCGTTGAAGGTCGCGGTACATTTTCCACGCAACCCAGATCAGCAGCAATCCGCCGACGAAGATGAGGCCAATGACACCCATCAACAAATTGACCATCAACGCAAACACCACACGCAAAACCAGCGCAGCGATAACACCGATGAAAATGACCTTTTTGCGCTGTTCCGGGGGCAGACCGGCGGCCAATGCGCCGACAACAATCGCATTGTCCCCTGCAAGCACGAGGTCAAGCAAGATGACCGAGCCCAAAGCGGTCCACGCGCTCGTGGTGTTCAGATTGGAGAAGTCATTGACGATATGACCCCAAATTTCGGCAGGTCCGCCAAATGACATCGCCGATGACGCGGTCGCAATTAAAAATTCAAACATCATGATGCCGCCTATCGCTTACTGATTCATCGAATCGAAGAAGTCTTCGTTGGTCTTCGAATCCTTCATCTTGTCGAGCAGGAACTCCATCGCGTCGATGGTGCCCATTTGCATAAGGATACGGCGCAGGACCCACATTTTCTTGAGCTTGCCTTCCTCGACCAGCAATTCTTCCTTACGCGTGCCGGATTTGCCGACATCAAGCGCTGGGAAGATACGCTTATCCGCGACCTTGCGATCGAGCACGATTTCAGAGTTGCCCGTGCCCTTAAACTCTTCGAAAATAACTTCATCCATGCGGCTGCCGGTATCGATCAGCGCAGTTGCGATGATGGACAAGGAACCACCTTCTTCGATGTTTCGTGCCGCGCCGAAAAAGCGCTTTGGACGTTGCAATGCATTCGCATCCACACCGCCGGTCAACACCTTGCCCGATGATGGAACGACCGTGTTATAGGCACGGCCAAGACGCGTGATTGAATCGAGCAAGATGACCACATCATGCTTATGCTCCACCAGACGCTTTGCCTTTTCGATAACCATTTCAGCGACTTGTACATGACGGGTCGCGGGTTCGTCGAAGGTGGAGGAAACAACCTCACCCTTCACCGAACGCTGCATATCGGTGACTTCTTCTGGACGTTCGTCGATCAACAATACGATCAAGAACACTTCGGGATGGTTTTCGGTAATGGCGCGGGCGATATTCTGCAGCAACACGGTTTTACCCGTACGCGGCGGCGCAACGATGAGCGCGCGCTGGCCCTTACCTTGCGGACTGACAATATCGATAACGCGCGCTGACTTGTCCTTCACCGTTGGATCAAGCGAGTCCAAAGTCAGCTTCGAATCTGGATAAAGTGGCGTCAGGTTATCGAAGTTAACGCGATGACGGACGGCGTCCGGATCATCAAAGTTGATCTTCATCACCTTGGTCAGGGCAAAATAACGTTCGCCATCTTTTGGCGCACGAATTTCGCCTTCGACGGTGTCACCGGTGCGCAGACCAAATTGACGGACCATGTTTGGCGATACGTAAATATCGTCTGGACCAGCCAGATAGTTTGCTTCTGGCGAGCGCAAGAAACCAAAGCTGTCGGGCAAAACCTCAATCGTACCAAGACCCATGATCTGCTCGCCATCTTCGGCCAGCTCTTTCAGGATGGCAAACATGAGATCCTGTTTGCGCAAGGTCGACGCGCCCTCGACACCAAGCTCTTCAGCCATCGATACGAGGTCAGCGGGGTTTTTGCTTTTCAGCTCTTTCAAATGCATAGGTAATTCCGTTGAATGGACCATTGGCCCCGATTGCAGGTGGGCATTGTGCCCGATTGAGAGCCGGTTTTTAAAAAGACAACCGGCAAGATGTTGAAAGTTGGTGGCGCGGTTGTTGTTGAGGTCGCGCCTCACGCCCAGGACGGGCTTGGACTGTTAATTACGCTGCGATGTCTGCGCCGTCAACTGTTCTGCAAAAACGCGTGGCGTAATGTTTAGAAAGGTTTGGCCACGACCAATATAACGATGATGGCAGCCGCAACGCCAGGCACTTCATTCAACAGGCGTAATTGCTTGCCGGTCAATTTGCGTTCGCCGCGTGCGAGCTTCTTTGCATAACCAACAATCCAGCCATGATATCCGGACAGGCCCAGCACGAAGAGCAATTTGGCATGGAACCAGCCTTCCGCCATCGCACCAATATGCCAAGCCAGAAATAGTCCCACAACCCAGACAATGATGATCGATGGATTGAGGATAATTTTGATGAGTTTGGACTCTCGGTCCACCCATTTGGCAGCCTCTTCAGACCCTACTGCACTTTCCTGATGATAGACGAAAAAGCGCGGGAGCATAAACAGCCCCGCCATCCAGAAAATCACGAAAATGATGTGGGCAGACTTTAACCAGATATACAGCACAGATAGCGTTTCCGTCATGAAAACGGCCTTTATGGGTTAACCCTTGCGGACCAGTTTAAGAAGCATTTCGACATTTTCAATCGGCGTATCCGGCAAAATACCATGGCCGAGATTGAAGATATGGGGGCGGTCGGCAAATGCCGATAAAATATTATCGGCTGCCTCTTTCAGGACTTGACCGCCAGCAATCAGCGCGAGTGGATCAAGATTGCCCTGCACCGGCAAACCTTTTGGCAGCTCTCGGTTTGCCCAATGCGGATCAACCGTTTCATCCAATCCCAATGCATCAACGCCCGTGCCTTCGGCATAAGCGGCAAGCTTTCCGCCCGCGCCTTTGGGAAAGCCAATGATGACGGCATTCGGATTGCGCGCTTTTAAACGACGCACGATTTCGGCATTTGGCGCGATGACCCATTTTTGGAACTGTGCTGGCGACAAAGACCCTGCCCAGCTGTCAAACAATTGAACCGCATCAACGCCGGCATCAATTTGATTACCGAGATAATCGACCGTTGCCGAAATAATCGCTTCGATCAGACCACCAAAACGCTCCGGTTCTGCGTGGGCCATTCTGCGGGCCTCTGCTTGGTCTTTGCTACCTTGACCATGCACCATGTATGTAGCGACCGTCCACGGGCTTCCAGCGAAGCCCAGGAAGGTTGTTTCCGCTGGCAGTGCCGCCGATACTTTGCGCACCGTGTCGATAACAGGTGCAAGCCGTTCAGGCGCGGGTACGAATTCTTCAAGCCGTGATTCCGCTAAGCGCGGCGCAAGTCGAGGACCTTCGCCCGTTTCAAACCACAGATCCTGACCCATGGCGTGCGGAATGACCAGAATGTCGGAAAATAATATTGCGCCATCAAAACCAAAGCGCTTGATCGGCTGCAGCGTTATCTCCGTCGCGGCGTCGCTGTCATAAGCAAGCGCCAGAAATCCGCCCTTTTCAGCGCGAAGGGCCCGATATTCTGGAAGATAACGGCCTGCCTGTCGCATGAGCCAAATAGGCGGAACCGCTTCTTGGTTGCCCTTAAGAACGTTAAGCAGTTTTTTCGAGGCTTGCGCTGACATAAGCGGCCGAGATCCAATCAAAATATATATTTATATAAAGGATGATGAAAGATGATGTGCTGTTGATATCGCAGGCCTTAAAAGCTTTTGCGGATATTGCCAACATCTTGACGTCCAACGCCAAACGCAATCCAACGGAGTCGCAAATTCCATCCCCATTATTCACAGGCTGTGGATAGCGAATTGCCCCTGTGGATAGACTGTGCCCGAATCGAAAGGTTATTCGGCGATAGTGGGGAAGATAGGGTGGGTGAAAACTTGTCCCTTGATTTATCCCCAGCCTACCAACAAGACTGTGAGTCATGAGCCAACGTTTTCATCTTCATTTGCTTTCAGACTCCACAGGCGAGACGCTTGAAAACATTGCCAAGGCCGCATTGGCGCAGTTTGATGGTGCCGAAAATGTCGTAAAGCATTTTTGGCCGATGGTCCGTTCGGAAAGCCATCTCGACCGTATATTGCTCGACGTCGCGACGAACCCCGGCCTTGTCCTGTTCACATTGGTCAACCGTGACACGCGGCGCAAGTTGGAAACGCGATGCCGTGCCATGGGTTTACCAGCGGTTGCCGCACTTGATGCGGTGAGTGACGCCATGTCGAATATGCTTGGGCAAGAGGCAAAGGCGCGCCCGGGGCGGCAGCACGCGATGGACGCGGCCTATTTTGCGCGCGTTGATGCTATTCAGTTTACCATTGCCCATGACGACGGCATCAATGCGCAAAATTGGGAAGAGGCGGATATCGTCCTTGCCGGCGTATCACGGACATCCAAAACGCCCACGAGCATTTATTTGGCCAACCGCGGATATAAGACGGCGAATATCCCCATCGTCCCCGAAGCACCGCCGCCACCGATATTGTTTCAGTTAAAACACCCCATGGTGATTGGCCTTGTCACCAGCGCCGAACGGTTGGTTCAGGTACGGCGCAACCGACTGCTATCGTTGAATCAGGCGCCCGACACCGATTATGTCGATGAGGAGAAGGTGAAGGCTGAAGTCGCCCATGCGCGGCGTATGTTTGCCGATAATGGCTGGCCGGTGCTTGATGTGACACGGCGTTCGATTGAGGAAAGTGCTGCGGCGATCATCAATCTGTTCAATGAACGCGAACTGGCCGAGGCCGCAAAAATATGACCCTCATCCTCGCGTCACAAAGCGCTGGGCGGATCACGATGTTGCGCGCTGCGGGCGTTGATGTTGAGCCTTGCCCAGCACTGGTTGATGAAGACAGCATCAAAGCGGCGCTTACGCAATCGGGCGCTAAACCACGTGATATTGCGGATGCACTTGCCGAAGCCAAAGCACTCAAAATATCACGCAAACAGCCGACCGCTATGGTACTTGGCTGTGACCAAATATTGGTGAGTGCCGATGGAAAAATCTTTGATAAGCCCGAAGATAAAGACGAAGCACGCGCACATCTGGCGGCATTGTCGGGCGCGTCGCACAGGCTGATCAGTGCAGCGGTCATATGCGAACAAGGCAAGCCTGTCTGGCGGATTGTCGACAGCGCGCAGATGACGATGCGCACGCTTAGCGCCGCATTTATCGACCAATATGTCGACGCATATTGGGATGAAATACGGCATTGTGTGGGTTGCTATCGCATTGAAGCCGAAGGCGCGCAGTTGTTTGCCAGCGTAAGTGGCAGCCAATTTACGATAATTGGCATGCCCTTGCTTCCCATTCTTGACTATCTGCGGGTAAGGAGTCTTTTGCCGACATGACTATATATGCCGAAGTTATCGGGCACCCGATTTCACATTCTAAATCACCGCTGATCCACGGCCACTGGCTGCGGCTTTTGGGCATGTCGGGCGAATATCGGGCGCATGAGGTGTTGCCCGAAAATCTGGAGCAATATTTTGCGACCCGCGCAGCCGATGCCAATTGGCGCGGATGCAACATCACCATACCCCATAAGATTGCGGCGCTGGATTTTGTGAACGACCCAGGGGACGTCCGCACGTCTATCGGTGCCATCAACACCGTGTTCCGCAATGAAGCGGGTGCTTTGATAGCAACCAACACCGACGCAGGTGGCTTTTATGGCCCAATCGCAGATGTGCCTATCGCGGGTGAAACCGCAGTCGTGATCGGTGCTGGCGGCGCTGCGCGTGCGGTCCTTTTTGCTCTGGCTCAGGCGGACGTTGGCGAAGTTGTTCTTGTGGCGCGCAATGCGTTGAAGGCTGCTGGATTGCTGGCCCATTTTGGCCTGAAGGGCAAAGTGATTGGGTTTGATGCGCGGCTGCCCGATGCTGCCTTGCTCGTGAACGCAAGCCCGCTGGGTATGGTCGGGCAAGAGGCACTTGATATCGACCTGTCGCCTTTGCCCGAACATGCGTTGGTCTATGATCTGGTATATGCGCCCATTGAAACGCCGTTGCTAAAGGCTGCGCGCGCACGTGATTTGGAAACAGTCGATGGACTTGAAATGCTTGTAGGTCAGGCCGCCATCGCGTTTGAATTATTCTTCGGTGTTGCCCCACCAGAAGAAGGCGAAGATGAACTGCGCGCGTTGCTTTTGAAATGAACAAGCCGCTTATCATTGGGCTCACAGGCTCCATCGGCATGGGCAAATCGGCCGTGGCGGCGATGTTCGCTGATGAAGGTGTTCCTGTTTTTGACGCCGATGCTGCTGTGCACGATATGCAAAAGGCGGGCGGCGAACTTGTCGCAGAGATTGAGGCGGCGTTTCCCGGAACAACCAGTGCCGATGGCGTGGACCGCAAGGCGTTGGGCGCTGCGGTTTTCGGCAATCGCGATCAGCTCGCAAAACTTGAATCGCTTATTCACCCTGCGGTGGCTGAACGCCGCAAAGCTTTTCTCGCGGGCCACAAAGACGCGGATATGGTCGTGTTCGATATACCCTTATTGTTTGAAAAGGGCGGACAAGCGGGCGTCGATGTGACCGTGGTGGTATCCGCGCCCGCGTCCGATCAACGCGCGCGCGTGCTCGCACGCCCCGGCATGGTTCCCGAAAAATTCGAACAGATATTAAAGCTGCAAACGACAGATGCCGACAAGCGCGCGCGTGCCGATTATGTCATTGATACCGGCCAGGATATTGCAGCGACGCGCGACGATGTGCGCGCACTTGTCAAAAAGCTGCGCGGGGGTCTTGCATAAGGCTGCAAAGAGGCTCACATCTCATCATAGAATGCGTGAAATTATATTTGATACAGAAACGACTGGATTTGACCCCGCAACCGGGGATCGCATGGTCGAAATCGGCTGCATTGAAATGATCGGCCGGGTCATGACCGGCAATCATTATCACGCATATTTCAATCCGCTTCGCCCAATGCCCGCAGCCGCTGAGCAAGTGCATGGGCTTTCCGACCGCTTTTTGTCGGATAAGCCTGTTTTTGCGGAAAAAGCGGATGAATTGCTCGCGTTTCTGGGTGACAGCCCGTTGGTCGCGCATAATGCCAGTTTCGACTTCGGCTTTTTAAACCATGAATTGCAATATTGCGGACGCACACCCGTTTCGATGGACCGCATGGTGGATACCGTCGCACTGGCACGCGTTAAAAATCCTGGTGCGAAGCTGTCTCTCGATGCGTTGTGTTCGCGTTACGGCATCGACCGGAGCCACCGTGTCAAACATGGTGCTTTGTTGGACGCAGAACTGCTGGCGCAATTATATATTGAGCTAACCGGCGGCCGGCAAATTGGTCTTGGCCTCGCCGATAACGACATTTCTGATAACGCCTTGGCTCAAACCGACGTTAGCAGCGTTCAGATAACGAAAATTTTCCGACCCGCGCGTGCGCATTCGGCTTCGACAGAAGAATTGGCGCGGCATGCGGATTTTGTAGCGAAGATTAAAGACGCGCTTTGGCTTCAGACGGGGTCATCGCTTTAACAAAGGAGACAGGCAATGGACATTAGGGTTTCAGGACATCAGGTCGACACCGGTGAAGCACTCCAGGCCCATGTGGAAACGCGGCTTGGATCCATTGCTGAAAAATATTTCTCAAAAGCGCTATCTGCGCATGCGACATTTGGCCGCGCGCCACATGATGGCTTCACCAGCGACATTGTGATGCACGTGATGCAGGGTCTTGTCCTGAAAGGCAGGGGTGAGGCGCAGGACGCGCATGTCGCCTTTGACCGTGCTGCCGAGCGTATTGAAAAGCAATTGCGTCGCTATATGCGCCGTCTGCAAGATCGCCATGTCCAGACCGCATATGCGGTGGCGCAGGAAGAAGCAGCCTATACGGTCTTTGACGGCAGTGATGACGATCTGGAGACACCGGTGCCCGACGCACCAGTAATTGTCGCCGAAATGCGGACTGATATCCCTGAATCTACGGTGTCGGATGCGGTTATGTTGATGGATTTGCGCAATACGCCTGCGTTGTTATTCAAAAACACTGGAACTGGACGGCATAATATGGTTTACCGCCGCGAAGACGGCACGATCGGTTGGGTTGAACCAAAATCCGCGCCATAAATACCGGTCAAATTCGTTTAGTTTTCTTTACCAATTCAAATATTTAGGGATTGTGCTGCTAGGTTGAGCAGGCGCATTTGAAAGAAATATGATAAGACTTTCTACAAGGCTCGTTGAAGGGGCCGTGGCTGCTAACATGGTATGTTCGGGCAAATCCGACCTGCTTGCGCGCCTATCGGTGATTGCAGCTGAAAATTATTTTCTCGATTCCCATGCCGTACTTGAAGGCATGGTGGAGCGTGAGCGACTTGGCCCGACGGGTTTTGGCGGCGGTACCGCGATTCCCCATTGCAAGGTGTCCGGCATTGATATGCCCGTTGCCGTATTTGCCCGGCTTTCAAAGCCCGTGCCTTATGATGCGGTGGATGATGAGCCCGTGGACCTTGTCTGCGCGCTGATATCCCCTGCGCAAGACGGTGCGTCGCATTTGCGCGCATTGGCGGAGGTTTCCCGTCTGTTTCGTGACGAGAAATTCCGTGCCCAGTTGCGTGGCGCAGCCGACTCTGCGGCCATGTTCGCCGTTCTGACCCTGTCCGAAGAGCGCGACGCTGCTTGATTGAACCGCGGCTTGCAACGGATGTGCAGATATCTGCCATGCGGCGATTGGCAGAGGCTGATGGCGGTTTTGCGACAGTTTTAAAAAAGGGCGATGCCACATCAGGCGCCATCCTGCTCATTGGGCAGATCCGCGGCGCAGAGCCGCGTTTGTACGATCGATATCCGTCATTGGACGGCAAAACCGTCTGGCAAACCGTTGATTTGG
The DNA here is from genome assembly GCA_937898535.1 of uncultured Sphingomonadales bacterium. Classification (GTDB taxonomy): domain Bacteria; phylum Pseudomonadota; class Alphaproteobacteria; order Sphingomonadales; family Sphingomonadaceae; genus Sphingorhabdus_B. The sequence goes on from CALDKP010000120.1 coordinate 21,944, forward strand.
CGGAAACAGGTGATGCTGCCATCCAAAATTATTGGCAAAAACGCTGCGCACGCGACCCCGATTTGTGGGTTTTTGAACTGGATGTCGCATCCGCTGCACGGTTGGACGGACTCTTGTCTGCGTTTAATTGACTTTGCTGCGGCGCATCATAAATGCGCGGACATCGAGTAGCGAAGGTTGTCGTACGGGAACGCAATAGGGGTGACCAGACAAACACGCGAGTCGGACGCAACAAAAGACGAATAAAAACATATATATAGCATTTCGTCCGCTGTTGTTGCCGCTTTATTGTACGTTTAATGTTGAAATTTTTTCGGGCTGCTTCTGTTGCGGCCGTAACGTTTACCCTGGTTTCAGCGGTGATTACCGCAGATGCCGGTTTCGCTTTTGGGAATAACCAAAGCACTGCCTTAAACGCGACCACCATCGTTGTGGACGCTGCGCAAATCTCCGCTGATCAGGTCCAAGCAGACTTGGCAAAAAGCGGTAAGGTTACTGCGACCCTCGCCGACAATGGCGACATCATTTTCACCCCAGGCATCGGCGAATCTTCGAACACTGACGATAATGAAGCCATCGCGGCTTCGTCGCTATCCGACCTGGTGCGCCAACAAGACACAAACGATTCGCTGAGCGCTGAACAACGCTGCCTTGCGAGCGCGGTGTATTTCGAATCAAAGGGTGAATCCCTCACCGGACAGCTTGCGGTTGCGCGTGTCGTGATGGCGCGTGCCAAGTCGGGTCGTTTCCCCACCACATTGTGCGGTGTGGTTTTCCAGAAAAGCCAATTTTCCTTCGTACGTGGCGGCGACATGCCACCCATTGCCATCGGCAGTGCACATTGGCGGAACGCTGTCGCGATCAGCAAGATCGCGTTGGACGACCGGTGGGAAAGCCCCGTTGAAGGCGCTTTATACTTTCATGCGCGGCATGTGTCGCCAGGCTGGCGCTTAACGCGCCTTGGCAGCATCGATAACCATATCTTCTATCGCTAAGCGATAATGACAAATGACAATAAGGGCCCCTAAATGGGGCCTTTATTTTGTTCTTCTTTCGTTCTATCGATACCCCATGAGCGCGCTTACTTCAACATTGCCGATTGGGGCCCCATCGGTTGCCCGCGGAACGTCACGGCTGTTTCTGCGCAATCAGATTATGGTTCAATCGGAGGTAAGCCTTCGCAACGGGCGACGCGCAGACCTGATGGGTCTGACGACAAAAGGCGAAATCATCATCGTCGAAATCAAATGCTCGCGCGCTGATCTTTTGGGTGATCAGAAATGGCCCGAATATCTCGAATATTGCGACCGGTTTTTTTGGGCCGTGCCCGCGGGCTTTGATATCGGACCATTGCATGGTGATGCATTCATGCCCGAACGGGCCGGGCTTATCATCGCCGATGCTTATGACGCCGAAATAGCCCGCCCGGCGGCGCTTGTCCCATTGGCCACAGCGCGGCGCAAAACCGAAACACAACGGCTGGCACGGCTCGCCATGCGCCGCCTGATGGGCATTGCCGATCCTGACCCTATCCTTGCAGAAATCGAAGCCGAGTAAAGAGAGCCTAGCTTAGCCCTTCTTCGGATTAAACCAGATCGGCGAAGAATAAGCCCGCTCTTGCGCTTTCAACTCTGTGCCGGGAAGCAACTTTGCCCCATAGCGCAAGGCATCGAACAGCACCCATCGTGGCGTCGGAATTTCAATCACGCGCACATAATAAAAAGCGCGGATGGAAGGGTTAAACTCGGGATCCGTCCATATCGTCCGCAGCTCCGGGTCACCAATGCTGTTGGTGTAACTGGCCTTCGCGATATTGACGGTGTCGCCGACGGGCGTAAGCTTTCCATTGGCGCCTTTGGTGCGCTTGTCGGCGTCCGACCAGACAACATCGAAGACTTTTTCTTGAAGTGCGCCTGATGCATTTACCCAGCCTTTGACGACCTGCACACGATCAAGATTTGCACCCATCGGATCTTTCAGTGCAGAAATCATGAATTTCGGCGCGCCGCGGCCGGGTTTCAAATCTGCGCCCATGGGCACACCGCGCGCATAGCCTGCTTTCACCCAGTCGCGGGTGAATTCATTCTCGGTAAAGTCCCAACCGCCAAAGAAACGCAATTTAATGCGCGGTCCTGTCGTGGCATAAACCTCACGCCGCGTCATCGCATCGAAAATAGCCGCGCGCGTGTTGGCTGTAGCCCACACTGCGGCATATCCACCGGCGAGATAATGCCACCCCATACGGCCTTCGCGGGTGCCCAGATTCTGGGGGTCGCTGGCGCGCTTACGGTTTGGCTCACCGCCAGAATGTTTGCCGAAGAAGTTATTCTCGTCAGCCGTGGCAAGGCCGGTATGGCTGTCGGTTGAACCGATCACACCGAATTTATATGGATTGACGCCAGTGCGCGCCTCAATCGCAAGCCCGCGTTTCAACGCTTCACGAATATATTCGCCGGCATAATCCTGATTTTTCTTTTTTATCTGCATGGTCAGGTTGCCGACGTCCCAACCTGCCGTACCAAAGCCGGCAAATTCGTCATTTGGCGACAGGAATGGATGCGATTCGCTGTCACCCTTAATCTGCGTGATTTCCGTGACCGGTTCGCGCGCTGCGCGCCGCCGGGCATATGCAGCGGTCATTGGTCCGCCATCTGGACCAACCAATTCAAACATCAGGCCATTGGACAGATTGCTGTTGTGCGGAATGGCCAACACCTTGCCACCCGTGACCTTTTCATAATTGTCCATATAGTCCCACAGCTGGCTGACAGGTGTGTCGCCTTGGCCGGGGTCATAAGGGAGAACCTTGTCGGTCCGGCTTTTCCCATCACGGAACATGACGACGCGGTGCAAATTGTTGCCGCTGGGCATCAGCGTATATTCAAAGCCCATGAACGCCGTGAACTTGCCCGGTTCATTATACCGCTCGACGAGGGAGCTGTGGCCTGTCCAGATGCTTGTCGACGTTTTTTTCTGCCGTTCCGGGTTTGTCAGGGCGGCTGGCAAAGCATTGCGGCCAGCCAGATCAATCAGTTCCCCCGTGACGCGTTGCATGCCTTCCGGCCCCTTGTGCATCTCCTCATGCCAGCGTTTCAGGGTTGGGTCGCGGACAAGAAAGCCGGGCGCGTCATATAATGCTTTGGTCGCGCCCAAGCCGCCGGAGTGATCGGCGATTACCAGAAAGTCGAGTGGACGTTCCAGCTGTGCCTTCAGCCCACCAGTAGAGGTGACTTCTTCACCACGTGCAAAACGCAGCGCATCTTCTGGTCCCAGCTTTACGCCAAAACCAAAGGCGTCGATGGAATTTGCCGTATGCAAATGGGTGTCGCCCCATAAAAGCTTATCAGCGGGACCCGAGGTCACTTCGCTATCGGATGATATTTGTGCGGTACGCGCGGCATCCATGATGCTTTTTTCGCGATATTGCTGCCAACCATAGGTCAGTCCGGCGCCGACCGCGACAACAGCCACGGTGCCCAAAATGATGTTGCGCAATTTTGCCATGATATAATCTCCCCGAACCCCGAAAATGCGTCGGAAAATAGTGTAGGTCAAGTGCCGCGAAGCAGCCGCAATATGACGCTACGTCATGGGCTGCTTCATGCTCCAGACAAATTCAGACGGCTGCTGATCGTCGAATTGGGATAGACCAATTTTCTGGTTGTCGGCACCGACGGTGGATTCCGCACGATATGTCGCGAACAGCCTGTCCCATATCGACAAGGCAAATCCGAAGTTATTTTTTTGTTCGGCAACAATCACGCTGTGGTGCACCAGATGCATGTCCGGCGTCACAAAAAATATCCGCAACATCCGGTCGAGTTTTTTGGGGAGGCGGATGTTGCTGTGATTGAACAGCGCATTTGCGTTGAGCCACAATTCAAATGCCAGCGCCACGACAAGTGGTACGCCCAACAGGGCGACGATTGCGGATTTATAGAATGTCGACACGATCAATTCGAACGGATGAAATCGCAGCGCGGTGGTGACATCAAGGTCGCGGTCGCTGTGGTGTACCGCGTGCATGCGCCAAAGAAACGGGAACCGGTGCATCGCAAAATGCTGAAACCAGACGGCGAAATCGAGAACAACAAAGGCCATCAAGGCTTCCGCCCAGAAGGGCCAGCTTAATATGTTTAACGCGCCGAAACGGTGTGTGCTCGCCCATGTCGCCGCTACACCGATAACGATGAAAAACGACAGGATCCTGCCGACCACTGCGTTGGTTGCGAAGAATAAAGCATGCGTCCGCCATCGCGGATAGCGGCCCAAGACCAAGGCGCGGCGTGGCCAGATATATTCTGCACCGGCCAACACAAAAAGCAGCAAAGCGGGGATGGCTATTGCATATATACCAAGCCCCGCTTCGATCATGTGCGTTACGCGTCCGCCGCTTTCAGGAATGGATAGTCGGTATATCCTTCGGCGGCGGGTGCGTACCATGTCTTGAAATTGTCAGGGGTCAGTTCAGCGCTCGCCCGCAGACGTTCAACCAGATCAGGGTTGCTGATATAGGGACGGCCAAAGCTGATTGCGTCGGCCAATCCCGATGCCAGATCTTCGTCCGCCATTTCGCGCGTATATTCCTGGTTCAGCACCAATGGGCCTTTGAATATCTTGCGGATTTCAGGGGAGATGCGCGGCACATCGGATTGCCCGAAATTGCCATAGGTCTTCAATTCACGCAGTTCCAAGAACGCGATGCCGATATCTTGCAATGCGGAAGCGGCAGCCGTGAACAACGGCACTGGATTGCTATCATTTGCACCCTGTGTTTCGCCATTGGGCGACAGCCGTACTGACGTTCGTTCCGAACCAATGGCGTCGACCACCGCTTGGGTGACTTCGCGTAACAGGCGAATACGGTTTTCAATTGGGCCGCCATATTCATCGGTGCGCAAATTGGTGTTGTCGCGCAGGAACTGGTCAATCAAATAGCCGTTGGCAGCATGAATCTGTACGCCGTCAAAGCCGGCGGCCATCGCGTTTTTCGCCGCGTTGACATAATCTGATATGATGCGCGGAATTTCCGAAGCCTCAAGCGCGCGCGCCTCGGTATACTCTTTTTTGCCTTCTGCGGTATGCGCATAACCCGGCGCAGTCGTTGCAGATGCGGACACTGGCTGTGCGCCGCCCAAGAAGTCCGGGTGGACAAGCCGCCCCATATGCCACAGCTGCAATATGATCCGGCCGTCGGCCTTGTGCACGGCTTCGGTCACTGGCTTCCATGCCGCGATCTGTGCATCTGACCAGATACCGGGCGCTGACGGCCAACCAAGGCCTTCTTGGCTAATGCCTGTCGCTTCAGCGATAATCAGGCCAGCAGTGCTGCGCTGGGTGTAATATTCAGCCTTCAAATCCGACATGGGAACATGCCCATCCACACTGCGGCCGCGGGTCAATGGAGCCATAAGGACTCGGTTGGGCGCGCTGATGGCACCGAGTTGAATCGGATCAAACAAAGTTGCAGTCATGTGATATCCTGTCATTAAGCGTTTCTTTGCAGCCAAGATGCGGATGAAAGTTGCAAAATGCAACGGGGGTTTATGTCGCAGAAGATTTTACATCAGCAACCGCCCAGCTTGCTTGCCTTTGCGGCACTGCTGGCGGGAAATATTGCCATCGCTTTTGGGCCGTTGCTGGTGCGTTTTGCCGACAGCGGACCAATTGCGACCGGGTTCTGGCGACTGGCGCTGGCGACGCCATTTTTGTTTGTTGTCGGATATCGATTTGGTTTTCGTTTCTCGGCGCTTGGCAAATCCACAATCTGGCTGGCGACAATTGCCGGGCTGTTTTTCGGCGTTGATATCATCTTGTGGCATATTGGCATTTTCCAAACGAAAATGGCCAATGCGACATTATTTGCGAACTGCGCCAGCCTGATCCTTGTGGTTTACGGGATATTTGTCGCGCGCAAGATGCCCAGCAAATGGGAAAGCGCGGCGGTACTTTTTGCATTTGTGGGCGCGGCACTTTTAATGGGGCAAAGCCTTGATCTATCTCCGCTGCATTTTCAGGGTGATATTTTATCGCTCGGCGCGGGCCTTACATACACGGTGTATCTGGTGCTGATGATGCGCGTGCGGCAAAATACGGAAAGCTGGGGCGCACTGGGCATGGCCAGCGCTGTTGCAGCCGTCATCTTGCTTACCGGGTCGATTGTCGCGGGCGAACAGGTTATCCCGACCGTGTGGTGGCCAGTTGTGTTGCTTGCATTCACGTCACAGTTTTTTGGACAAGGGTGCCTGACCTATGCCTTGCCGCATTTCAGCCCGCTCGTGATCGGTTTGGCCTTGTTGTTTCAGCCTGCACTGTCGGCTGCGGCTGGGTGGCTTGCCTTTGGTGAAACGCTGACCGCGATGGATTTTACGGGCAGTGCGCTGGTGATGATCGCGCTTGTGCTGGTGCGCAAGCAATAGACCTTTTCTTGAGGGCGCCGAGCGCCTACATATTGAGCATGTCCATATTACCGCTTCCTGCTGACCCGACGCTCGACGAAGTTCGTGCCGCCCTTGCCCCAATGATCGCGCGTAATGCGGGATTTGATGGCTGGTCCGATGCCGCTGTTCATGCGGCCGCTGATGAAGCTGGCGTGGACCGCGATGTCGCGAAACTTGCGTTCAAGGATAACGCCATCGACATGATTGATGCCTGGATCGACAGCATCGATATGGAGCTTGCGCATCGTTTGCCCGCCGAAAAACTTGCGGCGATGAAAATCCGTGACCGGATTACAGCATTGCTGGCAACGCGGCTGGAAATCATGGCACCGGACCGCGAATCCCTGCGGCGCGCTATGGCGATCATGGCCATGCCGCAAAACCTGGTGCGCAGTGCAAAGATCGGCTGGCGATCTGCCGACCGGATGTGGCGTTTGGCGGGTGATACGGCGAGCGATTTCAACCATTATACCAAGCGCATGACACTGTCGGCAGTGTATGCGAGCACGCTGAGTGTGTTCGTCAACGATGACAGCGACAATTTTGCCGATGCGCGGGCTTTCCTTGATCGCCGCATCGATAATGTGATGCAGTTTGAGAAGGTGAAGTTTCAGGCGAAACAGCGTCAGGAATATGTGCCAAGCCTTTCACGCTTCATCGGCCGCCTGCGCTATCCGGCGCGTTAACGCAGATCGCTATTGATGTTATTGCGAATCGGTTGCAAATAAGCGCCGTGCAACTTGACCATCTTCCATTGAACCGCGCTGCGGTTATTCGGGCCATCGATTGGGATGTTCTGCCCGATCAGGAAGGGCATCGTCTGCGTTCACTTGGCTTTGAACCAGGGGTCACCATAGAAGCATTGCACAAAGGCATTTTGATGTGGCGTGACCCGCTTGCCGTGCGTGTTGGCCGAATGACCGTGGCCTTGCGCACCAATGTGGCCGCGGCCATCGATTGCGAGCTTAAGCCATGACGCAAATGCCGCCCCTCGTTGCCCTTGTCGGAAACCCCAATGCCGGGAAAAGTGCGTTGTTCAATGCGCTGACCGGTGCACGGCAGAAGATTGCGAATTATCCTGGCGTAACGGTTGAGCGCAAATCGGGACGGGCGACGTTCGACGACGGGCGACCCGTTGAAATGATCGACTTGCCGGGTGCGTATAGCCTTGATCCCGATAGCCTTGATGAAGCCGTCACCCGCGATGTCGTGTTGGGAAATCTGGAGGGCCATCGCCGCCCGGACGCACTTGTGATCGTGCTGGATGCCGGCAACCTCGATAACCATTTGCGCTTTGCGCTTGAACTGATTGCGCAAGGCCTGCCGACGGTGGTCGCGCTGAACATGGTCGATCTTGCCGAACGTGATGGCTTGCAGCTTGACGCCGAAAAGCTCGCCCGCGCATTGGGTGTACCCGTTGTTGAAACGGTGGCGGTACGTCGTCGTGGTCTGGCACCGTTGATGGCGGAGCTTGAACAAGCACTCAAAACGCCGCGGCCTTCGGTCGAACCAGTTGCGGTATCGTTCGGCGCGAAGAATCAGCAGGCACGCGACATTGCGCGTTCCGTGATCGTGAGCGAAACCGCTGGCCGCCAGTGGACGCGCAGGCTCGACTCCGTATTGCTCCACCCGGTCGGCGGCGTGGTCATTCTGCTCGCTTTGTTGTTCCTCATGTTTCAGGCGGTTTATGGCTGGTCTGAGGCACCGATTGGTTGGATTGAAAGCGGCTTTGCCCTGTTAAGCGAAGCGATTACGGGTGCGTTGCCCGATGGATTATTCCGATCATTTTTGACCGATGGTGTCATTGCGGGCGTCGGATCGGTGATCGTCTTCCTTCCGCAGATTTTGATCCTGTTCCTGTTCATTTTGCTGCTTGAGGCATCGGGTTATATGACGCGCGCTGCGTTCGTTATGGACCGGGTGATGGCGGCGGTTGGTCTTTCGGGGCACAGCTTCATTCCGCTTTTATCGTCCTTTGCCTGCGCAATTCCGGGGATCATGGCGACGCGCACAATCATGGATCAGAAGGAACGGCTGGCGACCATATTGATTGCGCCGTTGATGACCTGCTCCGCGCGGCTGCCGGTTTATTTCCTCATCATCCCGCTGCTCTTGCATGAGAAGGAAGGCACGTGGAAACAGGCGCTGGTGCTGTTCGCCATCTACGCGCTGGGCACGATCACCGCCGTCATCAATTCGAAGGGTGGCAGCGGCGCTTCCTT
>CALDKP010000121.1 GCA_937898535.1 uncultured Sphingomonadales bacterium
CCGTCGTATCGGCAAATACGACGGCGCGTTTATCCGAAAATACCCTTGGCTTTGCAGCGTTGCCGAAGCTGGGCGCGCCCGGCAAGTTGGTGAGCGAAGAGACAATTTCGCGCTTGCAGATGACCCGGCTTGAACTGTCGAACGGCGTGCGGGCTTTGCTATACCCGAACAAGGCAGAAAGCGGCCAGATTCGCGTGCTCGTCCGTTTTGGCCGCGGCTATCAAGCCGTTACGCCCGACAATGGCAGCTTGCTGTGGGCAGGGCCGATCGTCTTGCCGGAAAATGGCATTGGCAAACTCAAGCGCACCGAAATTGACCAGATGGTCAATGGGCGGCGGATTGAACTTAACTTCTCCATTGATGATGATGCGTTCCAGTTTGGCGCAAATACGCGGCCTGATGACCTTGCCGATCAGTTGACCTTAATTGCGACAAAGATCGAGCATCCCGGTTGGGACCCGGCACCTGTTGAACGCGCAAAGGCACTCGCGACGTCGGGTTATGCGAGTTTCGAAATGTCGGCGACCTCGGTGTTGCAGCGCGATCTGGAATTTTTGCTGCGCAACAACGACCCACGCTGGAAAGCCGCGGCACCGGCGGAAGTCGCGAAAGTCGATGCAGCGAAGTTCGAAGCATATTGGAGGCCCCTGTTAGCGCAGGGGCCGGTTGAGGTTCTCCTCTTTGGAGACTTCGACAAGGCGGCGGCTGTTGCTGCGTTGGAAAAAAGCTTTGGTGCGTTGTCGCCGCGCGCACTTTTGCCCGTCTCTGCAGCAGCGCGCGATGTCCGGCTTCCCGCTCCGACCGCGGTTCCCATACGCCTGACGCATCGCGGTGCGCGTGATCCGGCCGCAGCGGTGGTGGCATGGCCCACGGGCGGTGGCATCGCTGGCATAAGCGAAGGACGGCAGCTGGAAACGTTAGCAGCCATTTTCCGTGATCGGTTGTTTGAAAAATTCCGTGCGGAGCAGGCAGCAAGCTACAGTCCCGACATGGCGGCCAATTGGCCAGTCGATTTTAACAGCGGTGGATATTTGATGGCCTATACGCAGGTCAAGCCAACCGAGGTTGACCGCTTTTTTGCATTTGCGGATTCGGTTGCAGCGGATTTGATCGCCAATCCCGTGAGCGCCGACGAGCTGCAGCGTGCGGTTGAGCCGACAAAGCAAGCCATTGAGCGCGCGGCATCGGGCAACACATTCTGGCTGAACCAGCTCAAGGGATCGACATATCATCCTGAACGCTTCGCGGCGTTGGGTACGCTTTACAGTGATTATAACGGCGTGACGCCCGAGATCTTGCAAGCACTGGCGAAGCGCTATTTCGTTAAGGACAAGGCGTGGAAGCTTGTGGTCGCGCCTCAGTCTGTGAATGAAGACGCTGCAAGCTCACGCTGACGCTCCTTTTGCTCTTACAATCCGCTTAGATTGAAAGCGTCAAAGCACATATTTGGATAGGTCAGTATCTTTGGCGATATCCGAAAGCTGCTTGCGCACATAGTCCGCATCGATCAGGATTACGTCACCTTTGCGGTCTTCGGCATCGAAGCTGATATCTTCCAGCAGTTTTTCCATGACCGTTTGCAGCCGCCGTGCACCGATATTCTCAACAGTCGAATTCACATCCACCGCAATGCGCGCGATGGCATCAATCGCATCGTCGCTAAATTCGAGCGTGACCTCTTCAGTCGCCAGTAACGCAGTGTATTGCTGCGGCAAATTGGCGCGGGTTTCCGAGAGGATACGGACGAAGTCGGCATGTTCCAATGCGCGCAACTCAACACGGATGGGCAGGCGACCCTGCAATTCAGGCAGCATGTCGCTAGGCTTTGAAATGTGGAACGCGCCTGATGCGATAAACAGCACATGGTCGGTTTTCATGGGGCCATATTTGGTGGCCACCGTGGTGCCTTCGATCAGCGGCAGCAGATCGCGTTGGACGCCTTCACGGCTGACTGAACCGCCGCGCACATCCGACACCGCAATCTTGTCAATTTCGTCGAGGAAGACGATGCCATTGGCTTCCGCGTCCGCCAAAGCTGCGCGGTTGACGTCGTCTTGGTCAAGGCGCTTTTCGGACTCTTCCTCAACGAGCTTGGTCCAAGCGTCGGGGACCTTCATTTTGCGGCGTTTCAGATTGTCTTTGCCAAAGGCTTTGCCCATCATCTCGCCAAGGTTGATCATGCCGACATTGCCACCCATGCCGGGAATTTCCATCGGTGTGGTTGGACTGTCCGATACTTCAATCTCGATTTCGACATCATCCATGTGGCGATCACGAATGCGCTGGCGAAATGCTTCGCGCGTGGCTTCGCTCGCGGTATCACCCGCCAATGGCTTTAGAATTCGTTCCATCGCGGCGGCTTCGGCGGCCTCACGCACATGTTCCCGGCGGCGTTCTTTCTCAAGACGGACAGCCTCTTCAGCAAGGTCGCGGGCGATCTGTTCAACGTCCCGACCGACATAGCCAACTTCCGTGAACTTGGTTGCCTCGACCTTGATAAACGG
>CALDKP010000122.1 GCA_937898535.1 uncultured Sphingomonadales bacterium
CGGTGACCGCTTGCGGACCGCCTACCGTGCGCAGCAACGAGTCATTGGCCGTATTGTCACTCGCGCGAATGGACGTCTCCAGCAGGTTGAGGACCGAAACCTCAATGCTGCCATTGGCGATTACCTGATCACGGATTGGCTGATGAAAAACCGCCAGATCATCCCGCGTGATCCTTACTTTCTGGTCCAGGCGAAGCTTCCCTTGATCAACCATGTCGAACACGGTCAGCGCAACCCAGGTTTTGGATACGCTTTGTTGGGGGAACAATTCATCCATCCTGCGGCCTAAAACCCACTCGCCGCCATCCACGCGCATGATGGCAACACCAGTCCGCCCCGGAAACAAACGCCATTGATCTTGAATCAGATTTTCAAGACCGGCAGGCGGCCGCCCAATTGCGGGACGTGTGGGCGCTACAACTGCTGGCACTGGACGGCTTGGCGCTGGGGCTTGTGCTGTCGGAAGAGCAGGCCCCCGACGCACTGGCGCAGATACGCACCCCGATAAAACGGACAACAGCGCCAAAGAAGCAAGGCCTGTTTGGCCGGCCTTATGCACGCGCTTCTTGGTCATCGAAAACATTTCACCCATAAAGCGGCAATAGAGGCCTCGCAGTCCATCTGTCACCGACAAAGGTAATTTTTGCGACCAATGATTCGATGGCGTCGACGAGAAGAGTCCTGACCAACAGGCATGATCATTCGGCAAGTCCGTCGTGCGGGGAATCTTGGGCAGACTGTTTAGATAGAATCAACCACGACCCCGGTACGGGGCAACGCCCTGATCCGGAAGCCATAATCCCTTTGGCGGTTCCCCCGATTGCCAAAACACATCGATCGGGATTCCCCCGCGCGGATACCAATATCCGCCGATACGTAGCCAATGCGGCTTCATTTCGGTGAAAAGCCGCTGTCCAATGCCGACAGTGCAATCTTCGTGGAAGGCGGCATGGTTGCGGAACGAACCCAAGAAAAGCTTCAGAGACTTCGATTCAACAATGCTTTTGTCCGGCGCATAATCGATGACCAAATGCGCAAAATCGGGTTGCGCAGTGACCGGACATAAAGACGTAAACTCAGGCACCGCAAAGCGGGCGAGGTACAGCGTATCGGGGCGCGGATTGGGGACATAATCCAGCTCTGCCTCTTCAGGCGTTTGGGGAAGTGCGCTTTGCGCACCCAGATACATCGGTTTTAATTCGTCAGTCATAGCTGCGCATTTAGCCGTTTCACCACGGGAAGCAAACGGGTCATACCGATTGCGCGAGATATACACTTCGCGTGCACGCAAATACGCATTGGGCTTGGGCAAAACGCTGGTTTCCTGAAAACCTGTATCGTGCCCCGGACATGGCCTCGCTAACGCCTCAATTATGACGACATTGATTCCGGTACTCGGCGACCAACTTAGCCATGCGCTCTCGTCATTGGCAGGGCAGGACAAAGCGACGTGCGTCATTTTGATGGCCGAACTCGATGAAGAAACGTCCTATGTGCCGCACCACAAATCCAAAATGGCGTTCATATTATCGGCGATGCGCCACCATGCCGAAGACCTGCGTTCAGCCGGATGGACCGTTGACTATGTGAAACTGACCGATTCTGAAAACAGCGGCAGTTTTACCGGCGAACTGGCCCGCGCGATGGAACGGCATAGCGCATCCGCCATTTGTGTCACCGAAGCTGGCGAATGGCGGGTGAAGGCCATGCTCGACAGCTGGGCTGACCGCTTTGATGTTCCGGTAGAGATACGCAGCGACGACCGCTTCTTGTGTGACCATGCCGAATTCGAAAGCTGGGCCAAGGACCGCAAGCAGCTTCGCATGGAATATTTTTATCGCGACATGCGGCGTAAATCACAGCTGCTGATGGATGGCGATGCCCCCGTAGGCGGGCAGTGGAATTTTGACGCAGAAAACCGCAAGCCGGCCAAGCGCGATCTGGCGATGCCACAACCACTGCATTTCGCGCCGGATGATATCACGCGAGATGTCATTCACATGGTCGAAGAAAAATTCGCCACCAATATGGGCCAGACCGCGAAATTAGGCTTTGCGGTCACGCGCGCCGACGCGCTGAAACAGCAAGCCCATTTTCTGAGACATGCTCTGCCATCCTTTGGGGATTATCAGGACGCAATGCTCACCGGCGAGCCATTTTTGTGGCATTCGATTTTGTCGCCCTACATCAACACCGGGTTGCTTGATCCGCTAGAATTGTGCCGTGCGGTCGAAGAGCAATATCACGCGGGCAAAGTGCCGATCAACGCTGCCGAAGGCTTCATTCGTCAGGTCATTGGTTGGCGCGAATATGTGCGCGGCATTTATTGGCATGCCGGTCCACAATATGTGGAAAGCAATGCGCTTGCCGCCGAACGGCCTCTACCGGAATTTTATTGGACGGGCAAAACAGACATGCATTGCCTGTCGCAAACAGTCGATCAGACAATCGCATATTCCTACGCCCATCATATCCAGCGGCTGATGATTACCGGCAATTTCGCCCTGCTGGCGGGCATCAACCCGGTCGACGTGCATATATGGTATCTCGCCGTTTACGCCGACGCGTATGAATGGGTCGAATTGCCGAACAGCTTGGGCATGAGCCAGTTTGCAGACGGCGGCATGCTCGCGTCAAAACCCTATGCGGCCAGTGGCGCCTATATCAACCGCATGTCGGATTATTGCAGCGGCTGCGCTTATGATGTGAAAAAGCGCACCGGGGAGGGCGCCTGCCCGTTCAACTTCTTGTACTGGGCGTTCCTGATCGACAACGAGGAGCGCCTGTCACGCAATCCGCGCATGGCGATGCCCTACCGCACGCTGGCCGGCATGACGCCGGCTCGCCGCGACGAGATACGGCACGATGCCCGGGCGCGAAGGGTCGAAACCCATCTTCAGATCGCGCGTCTCGCGCGGCACGCCCGTGATACGCGGCGTGATGTCGAACGCCGCGCGCCAG
>CALDKP010000123.1 GCA_937898535.1 uncultured Sphingomonadales bacterium
TCGACACCCAAATCGGCGATGTTGGAGACGCAAAGGCTGGCGAGCTGGTCCTTGCGGAACTAACCGGAAATGCGCACAAAAAATCTGCGCGGGTAACGCAGGTGCTGGGCGATCCCTTTGCGCCAAAAAGCTTCAGCCTCATTGCCATTCATAAATTCGGCATTCCGTTTGAGATGCCTGAAGCCGTGGAGCGTGAGGCAGAGCGTGTACGCGAACTGCCCGTCACCGACGACCACCGCGAAGACCTGCGCCATCTGCCGATTATAGCCATTGACCCTCGCGATGCGCGTGATTTCGATGATGCGATTTGGGCAACGCCAAATGCGGACACCGGCGGGTTTGACGCCATCGTCGCCATTGCCGATGTCAGCTATTATGTCCGTCCGGGCAGCGCGCTTGACCATGAGGCGTCGAAGCGCGGCAATAGCGTCTATTTCCCTGACTTGGTCGTGCCCATGCTGCCGCACGCATTGTCATCGGACAAATGCTCGTTGCGGGCAGGGGAAGACCGTGCGGTGCTCGCCTGTCACCTTGCCATTGGCAAGACGGGCCAAGTGACGTCATGGCGTTTTACGCGCGCGGTGGCACGGATAGCCGCCAATATTCCCTATCCTGACGCGCAAGCCGCGATTGACGGGACGATGGAAAACCCGTTGCGGGAAACCGCGCTAAAGCCATTATGGGCATGTTGGCGTTTGCTGTCGAAAGCGCGTGCCAAACGTGCGCCATTGGAACTGAACTTGCCTGAAAAGCGTATAACGCTCGATGCGCAGGGCCGTGTGACGGGCGTTGCCGAACGTGAGCAGCTTGAAGCGCATCGTTTGGTCGAAGATTTCATGATCGCGGCCAATGTCGCGGCCGCCAAAGCGTTAGAAGCGAAGAAATCGTCGCTCATTTACCGCGCCCATGAACCACCAAGCCGCGAAAAGCTGGTCGCGTTGAAGGAATATCTCAAAACCTTCGACATTGATTTTGCGCTGGGCCAGGTGGTTAAGCCGGAAACCTTCAACGGGATCTTGGCAAAGGTCATCGACGAAGAAATCCGCCCGCAAATTATGGAGGCGGTCCTCCGCAGCCAGACTCAGGCTTATTATGGCCCGACCAATGTCGGACATTTCGGCCTGTCATTGGGCAGCTATGCGCACTTTACCTCGCCCATTCGCCGTTATGCCGATCTTATCGTGCATCGCGCTTTGGTCAGTGCCTATGGGCTGGAAATGCCCAAGCCAAAGAGCAAGGATGTCGAGCCGATAACTGGTCTGACCGAGGCGGCGATTGCAAGATTACCAGCGACCGCCGAAGCGATTAGCCGCACCGAACGCCGCGCGATGGAAGCAGAGCGGGAGACCACAGATCGCTATATCGCCGCATATCTGTCGGCGCAGGTCGGGCAAGTGGTCCAGGCACGCATCACGGGCGTGCAGAATTTCGGTTTTTTCGCGACAGTTGAAGGTGTTGGCGGCGATGGCTTAGTGCCAGTCTCAACACTTGGAAAAGATTATTTCCATTATGATGAGGCGAGCCAAGTGCTCATCGGCGAAAAAACGCGGCAGGAATATCGCCCGGGCATGCGTCTGGAACTCCGCTTGGCAGAGGCGAACCCTATTTCCGGATCTCTACGGTTCGAATTGCCGGAAGGCGGCAGCTATGCGCCGGATCGGTTCAAGCATAAGGGTAAGCCGAAAGCGGGCAAATATGACGCCGGCAAACGCGGACGCCCGGGGAACATTCGGCATCAGGGCAAGCGGCGCTAGCTCAACTCATCCAGCTGCGCATCGCTCAGCGACCCGGGGATCACCATAACCGGGCAGGGCAGTGTCCCTGCATTAATACCGGTAAAGTGCGCAATAAGTGGTCCGGGTGCGCCCTGGGCTGCGGCACCGAGCACAAGTGCGGCGATACCGGGATGTTCCTCAAGCATGACCTTGACGACGTCAATTGCCTCACCGGGCTTAACGGTAATCGCCGGACGCACACCCATTTCGTCAAAAATTGATCCAGCAGCGGCGGTCACAAGCTGTTCAGCCCGGTCGCGCGCTTCTTCTTCCATCGTCGCTTGCACACCGCCCCAGGCGACAAAATCCGCCTGTTCAACGAGCGCGAGGATATGCACGGTCCCACCCGTCTTTGCGGCACGACGCGACGCAAACCGCAGCGCAAGCCGCGCTTCTTCGGTCTCATCAATGACAACAAGGTACGTCCGCATGCGCTTCCCCCGGCATGGTCCGTTGCGGCCAGCCTTTATGAATTCGTATAGCCTGCGCGAAATTTGCATCCTTGGCAACCTTATCGCGCTTGACGCTTGGGAAAGCTTGGCTATGCGATTATTTCAAATTGCGACCATAAAAGGCCAAATCCGATGTCTATCGAACTCAAAATGCCCGCACTTTCCCCGACCATGGAAGAAGGCACGCTTGCCAGATGGCTGGTGAAGGAAGGCGACACCGTTTCGTCCGGTGATTTGATCGCAGAGATCGAAACCGACAAGGCGACGATGGAGTTCGAAGCGGTCGACGAAGGCGTGATTACACAATTGCTCGTGGCCGAAGGCACGGACGGCGTAAAAGTCGGCACGGTCATCGCGATTATTCAGGGTGAGGATGACGGTGCAATCGCTGCACCAAAGGCTGCCGCGCCCGTAGCCGCGCAAGAGCAAAAGCCGGCTGTAGTGGCGGCTGCGCCAGCGCCAGCGCCAGCTGGGTTTTCAGCACCGTGAGCGGGGTGCGCAACTGGTGCGCGGCGTCGGCCACGAAGCGGCGCTGCAGCGCCACCGACTGCTGCACGTCCAGCATCAGCGTGTTGATGCGCTCCACCATCGGCAGCGCCTCGGCCGCGTCGCCGCGCGTCCAGCACATCGTCTCCAGTCCCATGGCCGACAGCGACGCGAGCAGGTGGCCGCGCAGACGGTGCTCGGCCAGGTCCTGAAACAATGTCAGCGGCTGACCGTCTCCGCCGATGAAC
>CALDKP010000124.1 GCA_937898535.1 uncultured Sphingomonadales bacterium
ACTGGATCATGCATTCAACAAGCGAGTCACGGTGGATATGCACCGCGACTTCGCCATTGGCTTCCTCAACCGATACCAAATTGGCGCCAAGCGCTTTGGTGATGGCCGCGATCGTGCCATCAGGCGTGTGAATAAGGGGCGCGGAATGGCTCACCGTTCGATTGTCCCTACCCGTCGGATTTTGCGCTGAAGCTGCATAATGCCGTACAACAATGCCTCCGCTGTTGGGGGGCATCCCGGTACATATATGTCCACAGGAACCACACGATCGCACCCACGCACAACGCTATAGCTATAATGGTAATAGCCTCCACCATTGGCGCAGCTGCCCATGGAAATGACATATTTCGGTTCCGACATCTGGTCGTACACCTTGCGCAAGGCCGGGGCCATTTTGTTGCACAAGGTGCCGGCCACAATCATGACGTCCGATTGCCGCGGTGACGCGCGCGGTGCGATGCCGAACCGTTCAAAGTCATAACGCGGCATATAGCCGTGGATCATTTCGACCGCACAGCAGGCCAGACCAAAAGTCATTGGCCACAAAGAACCGGTACGCGCCCAATTGAACAAGTCTTCGGTCGACGAAACGACAAAACCCTTGTCGTTCACTTCGCTCTCAATATCCTTGAAGAAGGCTGCGTCGGGCGCCTGCGCGTCCGTCAGTGCGGGCGTGATTACTCCCATTCGAGTGCTCCCACTTTCCATGCGTAAATGAAGCCGATGACCAGTTCGAACAGGAACAGCATCATGGTGCCCCAACCAATCCAGCCTGTTTCACCCAAGCTAACGGCCCAAGGAAACAAAAATGCGGCTTCAAGGTCGAAAATAATGAACAGGATCGCGACAAGGTAAAAGCGGACATCAAACTGGCTGCGCGAATCTTCAAATGCGGGGAAGCCACATTCATATTCGGTAAGCTTTGCCTCGGTCGGTTTATGTGTGCCGGTCAGGCGCGATACGCCCATCGGCAAAAACACAAACGCTGACGACAGCGCGAGCGCGACCACCAGAAAAAGCAGAATGGGCAAATATTGCGACAAATCAGTCATATCAGACTCGCTTCCGGACCCCGTAAGTTGCGGCGCTTTTAGGCATAAGAATCTCGCCCCGCAAGGCCAAGACTCGGCATTTTTTCAGCCTTCTTAGTGCTTTATTTTATCGCCCCAACAAGCAGCTTGTGCAGCTTACTATGCAAGATGTCATTTGCCGCCAAAACCTGCACGTCCGCGATATGCGGGCTACGTCCGCGATAGTCGGTCACAAAGCCCCCTGCTTCACGCACCAGCAGGCATCCCGCCGCCGTATCCCAAGGCGACAAACCGCTTTCCCAAAAGCCGTCATAACGTCCTGCGGCAAGCCATGCGAGATCTAGGCTGGCCGCGCCAAAGCGGCGAATTCCGGCGACCGATGGACCGATGGCAGAAAAAATCTTGCCCCATTCGTCAAAGTCACCATGCCCCTTATACGGTGTTCCCGTGGAAATCAGCGCTTCGTTCAGCTGACGGCGCGCCGAAACGCGCAGGCGGCGGTTGCCAAGCCAGGCGCCCTTGCCACGCTCCGCCCAAAAGCTTTCGTCGGTGATCGGATTATAGACCAAGCCAGCGAAGATATCGCCCCAACCCGAACCATCGGGCTTTGGATCCTGCACCGCGATTGAAATCGCAAAATGCGGAATACCGTGCAGAAAGTTGCTGGTGCCATCAAGCGGGTCGACGATGAAGCGAGGTTTGCCCTCCGCCCCTGCGATTTCGCCGCCTTCTTCCATCAAGAAGCCCCAGTCGGGACGCGCGATTTCCAGTTCACGGAAGATGGTATCTTCTGCGCGCTCGTCAGCTTTCGAAACGAAGTCTGCCGGTCCCTTTTGCGAAACCTGCAAATGTTCGATTTCGCCAAAGTCACGGCGCAATTTGCCACCCGCTTTACGGGCAGCTTTTTCCATAATGGTCAACAGACCGGTAAGCGCTGGCATTAGTCGGCCTTCCGGACATATTCCCGTTCGTAAACGTCGACGACAATGCGCGTACCCGCACTGATAAATGGCGGCACCATAACGCGCACACCGTTATCCAAGATCGCTGGCTTGTAGCTCGACGACGCTGTTTGTCCTTTAACAACCGCGTCGGCCTCGACAATGGTCGCTTCAATCTGGTCTGGCAATGCAACCGACAATGCTTCGTCGTCATACATTTCCATGACAACGTCCATGCCGTCCTGAAGGAATGCCGCAGCGTCACCCAACAAGTCCGTTGGAAGTGTTACCTGATCATAGGTTTCCTTGTCCATGAACACCAGATTGTCGCCTTCGGCATACAAAAACTGGAAGTCTTTCTGATCAAGACGGACTTTTTCGACACTTTCGGCCGAACGGAAACGGATGTTGTTCTTACGACCATCGCGCAGGTTTTTAAGTTCAACCTGCATATAAGCGCCGCCCTTACCCGGCTGGGTATGCGCGGTTTTCACCACGCGCCACAGACCGTTTTCATATTCCAGAATATTACCCGGCTTGATTTCAACCGCGTTGATTTTCATGAGAGCACTCGCTTAACAGATGGAAAGAGCAGGCACGCAAATACGTGCCGTTGGACGCGGCCTTTAACGACGACAGCGCAATTAGGCAAGCAGTGCGTTGAACGCCTTTACCGCTTCGGCAGACCCTTGCGGGTGGTTCCACACAGCACCGCTAACGGCAAGGAAATCCGCGCCCGCATCAATCAACGGTTTCGCATTGTCAGGCGTGATGCCGCCAATCGCAACGCATGGCACTTCAGTCACAAACGTCCATTTCTGGACGGTGTCGAGTTCGGCGACATGATCGACCTCTTTCGTGGTCGTCGGGAAGAACGCACCAAAGGCGACATAATCCGCGCCAGCCTCAGCTGCTTCCATCGCAAGATGGCGGCTGTTGTGGCAGGTAACGCCAATCTGCGCATCAGGACCAAGCGTCTCGCGCGCTTCACGAACATCGCCATCGCCCTGCCCCAGATGCACGCCGTCGGCCTTAAGCCGTTTGGCAAGCGCAACGCTGTCGTTGACGATGAACGCAACATCATGCGCAGCACATATAGCTTGCAATGGTTCGGCTAAGGCAGCAGCTTCATGCTGGTCCAAGTCTTTGACGCGAAACTGGAAAGCCGCGACGGGCCCGGCAGACAGCGCGGATTCAAGGATTTTCGGAAAGTCTCCGCCAACATTGGTCGGCGAGATCAGATATAATTGGCAGGGAAATTCTTTCATGCCGCGCTCTTAGCGAGGCTTAAGGCCGGCGGCAAACATCTTGCGCATCTTCCGCCGGCCCCTCTCCAAACTTATGTCGCCGACGCAGCGTGGATTTCGTCAATTGCACCACCGAGCGCGGCATCAAATTCTGCCGCCGTCATCTGGTGCCGCAAATCTTCCAACAATGCGCGCGAAAAGCTGGCGATCATGCCCTTGTTCTTGGCAAGCTCCGCGCAAGCCTCAGGCCGAGCAAATCCGCCGGACAAGGCAACATCGCGCAGTACGCGGGGGTGACTAACCAACGCGTCAAATGTGCCCGCGTCGGCAGGAATCGAGAGCTTCAACATTACCTTGTTGTCGCCCGAAACGGTATCGAGCGCCTTGAGTATTTCGTCGCGCAGGATGACGAGTCCGCGAAAACGTGGGGAGTGTCTCGCGGGCAAGGCTTCATCCTTTCGATTCCTGACATCTGGCGCTTGCGTCGCGCTTCG
>CALDKP010000125.1 GCA_937898535.1 uncultured Sphingomonadales bacterium
GGGCACTGCGCCGCTGGGCAATTACGATGTCGAGGTCGCCTTGTTTTCCGAAGGCGCGTTGGTTGCGAAAAATCAGCTTGGCTTCACGGTCACCAAAACCGCCGTCGAGCAATGGGTGGCGGACGCCGCGCACAAGAACGGCCTGCTTTATGGCATCGCCACGGCGCTGCTCGCAGTGCTGGTCGGCTGGCTTGCAAGCCTCATCTTCCGCCGCGATTGAAAGCCTAATCCGGCCGGCATGAGTCAAGCCCGATGCGATAGACATTGGCGCGCCCCAGCACATGGGCGATGGCGCGCGCGCCTGTAAACAACGGCGCAAACGCTTGGTCCAGAACGTTGAGGCCGCCCGCATAGGCACCGAAGGCGGGCATGATCAGGCGGCGCCCGTCGGTGACCAGCGCGACCTTGTGGCCGCGGTCCTGCAGGATGCCGAGGGCCGGCGGGATGCGCAGCGCCACCGGCAGCGCGCCGATGCTGCGCTCGATCTTCGCCACGCACGTGATCCTCGGTCACAGCGAACGCCGCGCTGCCCAGAATGAACAGGATCACGACGTACTGACAAAGGCGGAATCCGCGCACAAGGCTGGCCTTAAAGTCATCATCTGCGTCGGGGAAACGCTGGCCGAGCGGGACGCAGGCAATGCGCTAAATATTGTTTTGGGACAGGTTGCGGGGTCATTACCAGAGGACATATCTGGCGACTGGCTGAGTGTCGCTTACGAACCCGTTTGGGCCATTGGCACTGGGCGCATTCCGGAAATGGCGGATGTGCGGGAAATGCACGGCGCCATTCGTTCGGCATTGGTCTATCGTTATGGCATGGTTGGGAACAGCGTTCGGATTCTATATGGCGGATCGATGAACGGAGATAATGCGGGCGAGCTTTTGACGGTTGTAAATGTCGATGGCGGGTTGATTGGCGGCGCAAGTCTGACCTGTGCGAAATTCGGACCCATTTTGGCCGCAGCGCAAGCTTTCAGCGAATAGCATTGAAGAACAGTCGTGCGCTCGCTATGTGGGCACAACAACCGGCATCCTATTGCCTTAAATTATTCGGAATTCTTCATGGGCATTTTCCATTTTCTTATCGTCGTTCAGGCTATTGTCGCAGCCTCGCTTGTTGGCATCATCCTGATGCAGCGGTCTGAAGGCGGCGGTCTGGGTATGGGCGGAAGTCCATCTGGATTGATGTCCGCACGTGGTGCTGCTGACTTTCTGACGCGTATGACCACCATATTGGCGACGTTGTTCATCTTGCTTTCGATTTCATTGGCATTCGTTGCTGCGCAAAAAGGCGGTACGGGCGAAATCGATAATAGCCTTGAGCGTACTGAAGTGCCGGCGACTCCGACTCCGACAGCGCCTCCGACGACTGCGCCAGCGGCTCCGGCTTCTGCTTCGACAGCACCCGCAACTGAAGTTCCGCTCGACAAGTAATCGCTTCGATACAAAAAACGCTTTTTGCACAGGTTATTTTTCGGTGAACGGATTCGTTCGCTTGTGTTTTACCGCAAACGTGTCTTAAGCCTTTTCTCCCATGGCACGGTTCATTTTTATCACCGGTGGCGTGGTCTCCTCGCTTGGCAAAGGTCTTATGGCAGCATCGCTTGCTGCCCTTTTGCAGGCGCGCGGATACCGCGTTCGAATCCGGAAGTTCGATCCTTATCTCAATGTTGATCCAGGCACGATGTCGCCTTATCAGCACGGCGAAGTCTATGTGACTGATGACGGTGCGGAAACCGACCTCGACCTTGGGCATTATGAACGGTTTACGGGCGTTTCTGCGCGGCAGTCCGACAACATAACATCGGGGCGCATTTACCAGACTATCATCCAAAAGGAACGTCGCGGGGATTATCTCGGTGCGACGGTTCAGGTCATTCCGCATGTGACGGATGCTATCAAGGAATTCGCCAAGGCGGATACCCAAGACCTTGATTTCGTCTTGTGTGAAATTGGCGGAACCGTTGGTGACATTGAATCGCTGCCATTCATCGAAGCCATTCGCCAGTTGCGCAATGAACTTGGCCGCGAACGGACACTGTCCGTGCATGTCACGCTCGTCCCATATATTGCGGCGGCAGGCGAACTGAAGACCAAACCGACACAGCACAGCGTGCGCGAACTTACATCATTGGGCATTCAGCCTGATGTCCTTTTGTGCCGTTGCGAACATCCGCTGCCGGAAAATGAGCGCGCGAAAATCGCGGCATTTTGTAATGTGCGTAAAGAGGCGGTCATTCCTGCCTTGGACGCCAAAAGCATTTACGCGGTTCCGCTGCAATATCATGCCGAAGGTTTGGATAATGAAGTCCTGCGCGCGTTCGGGCTGGAATCAGACGGTGAGCCTGACCTTGGCCGCTGGGATGATATTATTGATCGCCAACAAAATCCCGAAGGTGAAGTCACCATTGGCGTTGTCGGCAAATATGTTGGCCTTGCCGATGCATATAAGTCGTTGAATGAAGCGCTTACGCATGGTGGACTTTCGAACCGCGTAAAGGTGAATATTAAGTGGATCGACGCTGAACTGTTCGAGCAGTCGGAACATGACATTGCCGCAGCGCTTGAACCGATGAATGCGATTCTTGTCCCCGGCGGCTTTGGTGAGCGCGGTTCGGAAGGCAAGATTGCGGCGGTCAAATTCGCCCGTGAGCGCGAAGTGCCGTTCTTTGGCATTTGCCTCGGCATGCAGATGGCGTGCATTGAAGGTGCGCGGAACACCGCGGGTATCTCAGGCGCATCCAGCACCGAATTTGGCGCCACCACCGAACCAGTTGTTGGTATCATCACCGAATGGATGAGCGAAGAGGGCATCCAGAAACGTGAAACTGGCGGCGATCTTGGTGGTACCATGCGCCTCGGTGCTTATGACGCGAAGTTGGCCGGAAACAGCCATGTCGCGGGCATTTATGGCACGCAGGACATTTCTGAGCGGCATCGCCACCGGTACGAGGTCAATGTCCATTACAAATCAGCTTTGGAGCAGGGCGGCCTTGTGTTCAGCGGTATGTCGCCTGACGGAGAGCTGCCAGAAATCGTAGAACGCCCCGATCACCCGTGGTTTATCGGCGAGCAATTCCACCCCGAATTGAAATCGCGTCCCTTTGCACCGCATCCGTTGTTTGCAAGTTTCGTTGCTGCCGCGGTGAAGCAAAGCCGACTGGTGTAGCGATTCGATACGCTGTCATCGGCCCGTTTGCATCCATGCCGCGCAATTGCGACGTCGGCTCATAAGAACTGAAGGGGGGCGGACGAGCAATCGACCGCCCCCAATATATTTAGGCTGCGTTGGTGCCTTTTTTCTTGGTGCTATCTGCGTGCTCGATCACATGAGGTGCGGTTTTGCCACCAATTGCGATCTTACGTGGTTTCAACGCTTCCGGCACTTCGCGCACTAACGATATAATCAAAAGACCATCGGCCATATCGGCGTCGGTCACATGAATATGGTCAGCGAGTTGGAAGCGGCGTTCGAAATTGCGGCTCGCGATGCCCATGTGCAGAAAATCGCGATTGTCGTTGCCTTCAGTCTGCTTGCTGCCCGTAACAATCAAAAGATTCTGCTGTGCAACAATGTCGATCTCGTCGGACTTGAACCCGGCAACTGCGACAGTGACTTGATAGTCATTTTCGCCCGTGCGCTCTATGTTGAAAGGCGGGTAGTTTTCGTTGGTCGCTGCGCGTCCGGTGTTTTCGAGCAGTTCAAACAAGCGGTCAAAGCCGACAGTGTTCCGGCGATAAGGTGTAAAATCAAAACGTTGCATATCAAATTCTCCATCAAGCAATTTGGTGTGTGCCAACCCCGCAAGAGCAGCGGTCAGCTATGTCGTTTTGGAGCCTTTCGGCCTCCGCGTCATGAGATGGGGAGTGCCCACAAAATTGCAAGATGAAAAAATGCATCGAAAAACAATGGCACAAAAAACAAGGCCGCCCGGATATTTCCGAACGGCCTCGCTTTGCAGCTTTGCTAGCGCATAGTTTCAGTCCTCTACCGGTCCCCACCGGCGGGTCTGATTTTCCCCCTGAACCATCGGCCCTTGCAGGCTCTCGACGAATTCCACGACGTCATCCGCAATTGCTGGCGGCTTTGCAAATGGAACCACACTCCACCGAACGCTTTTTCAAAGGCTGTTGCGCCCCTGCAACAATGCTTGCCAGCCCTCATGGTGGAACCTAAGAACCGGATATGCCAAAAACATTGATAAGTGACCGCACATGATATTGTCGCGATATGAACGCATGGTGGCCCGCCGCTATCTTCTGCCGGGTAAAGGCGAAGGTTTCATCTTCCTTGTCGCGAGCATTAGCTTAGTTGCGGTCGCGCTTG
>CALDKP010000126.1 GCA_937898535.1 uncultured Sphingomonadales bacterium
CTCGCCGTCATAATCGGCCTCGGTTTCTTCGCCTTCACCTTGTTGCGGTTCGGCGCGCGCTTCGGCTTGGCCAGCTTCGCCTTCGCCATCATCGTCGCTGTCGCCATCTTGGTCTTGGCTGTCCTCGGCATCGTCGCCGCCTTCATCCGCATCGGACGGGTCGACGTCGCCTTCGGTCAGGTTCAGATGCTCCAACATCGATTGCGTGAGCGCGGCAAATGCACCCTGATCATCAAGCGCGAGGGCAAGCGCATCAAGGTCGCTGCCTGCCTTTTCCTCAATCCAGCCACGCAGCATATCGACGCCAGCAACCGCCGCGTCCGGTATCGGCGCACCCGTCAGGCGTTCGCGGACGATGAGCGATAATGCGGTCGAAATCGGAACTTCGTCAGCGGACTGTGCGCGGCTGATCGGGTCGGTGCGCAATTTGAGTTCAAGCGCATGGCCCAGATTTGCGGCGATACCCGCCATATTGCGTGAACCCAATGCCTCAACGCGCGCATTTTCCACGGCGTCAAATGCGGCGCCAGCAATGACTTCGGCTGGACGCAAGGCGGCATGGCGCGCGGCATTATGGTGCTTGATTTTCAGCGAAAAGCTGTCGGCAAAGCCACGTGCTTCGGCCACTTGCTCAGGCGGCAACAACCTACCGGGCATGGGCACTTTGAAATTTTTGCCCGCTTGCGTCGGCGCGTCGGCGGTGAACGCAAGTTCAATCTCCGGCTCATGCGCGAGTGCGCGGGCGGTGCCGGTCAGGACTTGTTTGAACTGTTCAAGTGGAGATTCGTTCGCCATCAATCCGCCACCCGCTTACATGCCGCTGCAATATCTTCTTTCGTCGGCTTCACCGGCGCGCGCAGCGTGAAGACATGCGCCTGCGCGGTGGCAACGCGATCGTCGGTTGTCCGCGCGCCATTCACCACAGCCGCAAAATCCTTGCACACGGCAAGGCTGCGCAAATAGTCGCTATGGCCAGCGCCACCGCCCGATACGTCGGTAGTGTCAATGATGGTAAAGCCCGTTTTGGCAGGCTCTGTCTGATATTTGGTCTTTGTCGCAAAGCAACGTTGCGGCAATCCTTTGGCCTTCAAATCCTTGGCTTCGAACGGACTGAAGCAATAAGGTGATCCCAAACGCGGATAGCCATGGACAGCGCGCGAAACGGCGAGGGCGCGGTCGCTAAGTGATGCGTAGACGGTCACGCGCCGGTCGTTGTTGACGCGGCGGGCGGCCAACACTTCTTCAGCGATATCGCGTTCGAAATCTTCACGATCAACATCAGGCGAAGCCAATATGATATTGGAAATATTGCTGGAATCGGCATTGGTCGATGTGCGGTCGACATATTCTACCGCGGGGGTGACAAGCCGTGCGCCGAGGGAATGCGAGACAATCACGATTTCCTTGACCCATTCGGTTCGCGCCAATTTGGTCAGGAAGTTCCGGAAATTGCGCTCGTCCCAATACATGTTGGTTTCATCAACGGCGTAGCTCAACAGATTGCCCTGTGATGGCCAGCTATAATGGATAATCGGGCCGTCAAAACTGCTCATCGCGCCAATTTGGACGATGTCGCGCGCGGTGGTTTGCAATGTCTCGCGATAGCCATGCACATATAAAAGGACGCGGCCGTTGCGCAGGTTCGCGGCATCACGCAGGCCATCCCACCATGCGTCTTCCTGCTGAAACGCTAACGGCACCACCAACTGCTTGTCGCCCTTGGCGGGCTTAATCGTTTCTGGTGGCGAGAACCGGCCAAATCGAACGCGGTCGGCGCGATGGTTGGTCAGTTTGATATTATCGCCGCGGCAGTCGGGCAGGCGGCTGGTGACGATGAAATAGTCTTTTCCGCTGACCGACGCGCTGTCATTTTGCGCTGGATTACAGCGCGGGTTTTCCGCCAGCACATTGTGGGGAATGTCGCCATATTCGACAGCCACAGTGCAGCCAGCCAGCAGCATCGGCAAAAGGAGAAGGGGAGCTTTGCGCATTATTTCCCTTTAGGATTGGCTGCGCGCCATGCCTTTACCGCGTTCAATGCGCCGGACACATGACCCTTTACGCCCAGTTCGGAATAAGCGAACAACACCTTGCCATCAGGCGCAATCACATATGTCGTGCGGTTCGAGCCACCCATGATGGGCAAGCTGACCTTATAGTTTTTGATGACCGGTTTGGACGCGATGCCAACGGTGAATTTGTTGCGGCATGCCTCCACCGAAAAACGCTTCAACGTGTCGATATTGTCCGCCGACATGCCAATGATCGATGCGCCATAGGCCGCAAAATCGTCGGCTGCTTCGGAAAATTCATGCGCCTCAACGGTGCAGCCCGCGGTGAATGCCTTGGGATAGAAATACAAAACGACAGGGCCGCGTTTCAGGGCCTTGTTCAAATTATAGCTATACACGTCGCCCGCCAAAACAGCTTGTGTGGTGAAATCGGTTGCGCGTGTGCCGGGCTTGAGCGCAGCAAATGCAGGCGATGCGCTAAGTGCGAGCGCCAGAATAAGAGCAGTGCGTTTCATAAATGGTCCCTTCAACGGTGTTTCGGCGAAATGGCCAACGTGCTTACGACTTTCCAACAACGCTTTCGGGCAGATCCTGACCAAAGACGCGCTGATAATATTCTGCGACCAAAGCGCGTTCGGCATCGTCACATTTGTTGAGGAACGACAGGCGGAACGCAAAGCCGACATTTTTAAAAATGGCGGTGTTTTGGGCCCATGTGATGACGGTGCGTGGGCTCATGACGGTCGAAATATCGCCATTGATAAAGCCCTGACGCGTCATTTCGGCGACCTTCACCATGTTGGCGACGGTCGCGGCATCGGTGCCCGATGCCTTGGCCAAAACGATTTCGCTTTCGACCTGCGCAGGCAGATAGTTCAGGCCAACGACGATGTTCCAGCGGTCCATCTGACCCTGGTTGATCGCTTGCGTGCCGTGATACAGCCCGCTGGTGTCGCCAAGGCCAACGGTGTTGGCAGTCGCGAACAGGCGGAAATAGGGGTTCGGGCGAATGACGCGGTTCTGGTCGAGCAGCGTCAGCTTGCCCTCGGTCTCCAACACGCGCTGGATCACGAACATCACGTCCGGACGGCCAGCATCATATTCGTCGAACACCAAAGCGGTCGGTGTCTGCAGCGCCCACGGCAACAGGCCTTCGCGGAATTCTGTGACTTGCTGTCCATCGCGCAGAACGATCGCATCGCGGCCGATAAGGTCGATGCGGCTGATATGTGCGTCGAGGTTGATGCGGATGCACGGCCATTTCAAACGCGCGGCCACCTGTTCGATATGCGTCGATTTACCTGTGCCGTGGTATCCCTGAACCATCACGCGGCGGTTATGCGCAAAGCCAGCAAGGATCGCGAGCGTGGTGTCGGGGTCAAAGACATAGCTGTCGTCGGTGTCAGGAACGCGCTCATCGGCAACCGAAAACGCAGGGCATTCCATGTCGACGTCAATGCCGAACATCTCGCGCACGCTGACCGTCTTGTCAGGGGCGGCAAGTATGGTCGTGTCGCTGCTGTTGGGCTGGATATTTGGAATGTCAGTCATGTCGTTCTCGTCAAATAAAGGCGGGCGATGTTTTAAGGTGCGTATAGGCAGCAATGACGTCTTGCAAAGCCTTTTCATAAGACCGGTTGCCGCCATTTTTATCAGGATGATAGGCGCGGACCTTGGAGATCGGAAGAGCGTCGTGTAG
>CALDKP010000127.1 GCA_937898535.1 uncultured Sphingomonadales bacterium
TGTCCTGCGCGCGGCCCGACAGGTGCATGGTGATATGCGCGTTGTCGATGGTCCATAAAGGGTGATCGGCGGGCAAAGGTTCGGGCGTCGTCACATCAAGGAAGGCATTGGCGATTTGCTTGTCCTCCAACGCGGTGACTAAAGCGTCCTGATCAATGACGGAACCGCGCGCGATGTTGATGAGCGTTGCGCTATTTTTCATCGCGGCAAGTTCGTCTGTGCCAATCATGCCGTCGGTTTCCGCGGTCGCGGGAACGGCAAGGATGATCCAGTCAAAATCGCCCAATTGCGCGCGCCATTGATCGGGCGTCAGCGTGTTTGGACCCGCCGACCGACGCACAATGGTGACATCGACGCCGAATGGCTTCAGCCGCTCCTCAATCAGCTTGCCAATCGCGCCATAGCCCAGCAGCAAGGCCTTGGAACCGAACAGTTCAACCTTGCCGGGCGAATCGAGCAGCCATTCGTGGCGCTCCTGCGCGCGGACAACTTCGCGGTAGTTCTTCGCGACGGTCAGCATGCCCATGACGACATATTCGGCGATGGTGATCGCGTTGATACCTGCGCCATTGGTGACGACGCAGCCCTGCGCCTTCAACTGCGCCAGCGGCATGCCGTCGACACCGGCATAAATGCTGTTCAGCCATTTCATGTTGGTCGCAGCGCCGATGATCGTGGCCATATCGCCCTTGTCATACATATCGAACCAGCCAATCTCGGCCTGCGACGCGAGGGCAAGCGCCTCTTCCTTCGACATGAAGAAATGCGGCTCGATCCAATCGGGTAAGCGCGGTTCAATCAAGGGGCGCACAAGGCCCGACATGACGAGTTTCGTTTTGGTCATGCGGCAAAAGCCTTCCAAGTGACAAAGATTAAGAACGGGATGCCGACAAGATCGGTCATCGCAATGGTTTTCAGCGCGGGCGGGGAGCCTGCAGACCAATAGAGAACCAAGAATGACACCATGCTGACGCCGACGCCAACGCTGGCCATGCGGCGGCTCGCAGGGTCAAACGCGGCCCAGACTGCAAGCAGAAAGATAACGAGGAAAAGCGCAGCGCGATGATGCAGCAACAGAAACAAGGGATTATCGCTAGCGACGCGGTAAAGCTGCCCGATCATCGCCGGACGGAACAGCGCCAGCGCGGGCAACGCGTGGATAGCCGCAAGGATGAGCCAGGCAATTTTCAGCATCATATATCCAACTTCCAATCCCAACCAAGCGGGTCGCCGTCCATGACTTCAACGCCTTTGGCGATGAGGTCGTCGCGGATGGCGTCGGACTTGGCGAAGTCTTTTTCGGCGCGCGCGTCTTTACGTGCGGTGAGGGCGGTTTCGATTTCGGCTTCGGTGATGACGGCTGATTTGGGGCGGATGCGGAGATCGGTGCGGCTTAGTGTAAGAAGATTTAGGCCCAGAACTGCGTCCATCTCGGCAATCGCGGCAAGATGCTGTGCCGCGTCTACCTTTTTCAAGCCGATGAGCGTTTCTAGCGATGTTATTGCGACAGCCGTGTTGAGGTCATCTGAAACAGCCGCCGCAAAGTCTTTTAGCGCCGCCGAAATAGCCGGAGCAACGTCACCCTGAACGTGTTTCAGGGTCTTACTTTCCGACGTCGCTAAGTAAGATGCTGAACCAAGTTCAGCATGACGTGCTTTAAGGTTTGAGACCCCCATCACCATCCGTTTCAACCGCACCAGCGCGGCTTGCAAACCGTCCCAGCTAAACTCCAGCTCGCTGCGATAATGCGCTTGCAGGCACATCAGGCGGTAGGCGAGGGGGTGGAAGCCCTTGTCGATCAACAATTGCACGCGCAGGAATTCGCCCGACGATTTGCTCATCTTGCCGCTGCGTTCGATCAGGAAATTATTGTGCATCCAAAATTGTGCACCGCTGTGGTCACTGCCGCAGCGCGCCTGATTTTGCGCGATTTCATTGGGGTGGTGGATTTCGCGATGGTCGATGCCGCCGGTGTGGATGTCAAACGGCAGGCCAAGCAACGCCTCTGACATCACCGAGCATTCCAGATGCCAGCCCGGCGCGCCTTTGCCCCATGGGCTGTCCCATTCCATTTGCCGCGTTTCGCCCGCGGGCGTCTTGCGCCAAATGGCAAAGTCGGCGGCATGGCGTTTGCCTTCGACCTCGTCGATGCGGCCCTCTCCGTCCTCGGTCTTGGCGCGGGCCAATGCGCCATAATTGGCAACGGTCGAGGTGTCGAAATACAGGCCCGATTCC
>CALDKP010000128.1 GCA_937898535.1 uncultured Sphingomonadales bacterium
GTCCGCCATGCACAGCATGGCCATAAACTGTGCCTGCATATCGGTCGCAAAGCCGGGATATGGCGCGGTCGAGATTGTGAGCGGCTTTAACTTGCCATCGGACGCGACGCGGATCCCGCCTGCGGTTTCTTCAACCGTGACGCCTGCTTGGCGCAGCGCATCCAGCGTTGCATCCATTTCGCTCGCCTTTGCGCCGACAAGTTCAATATCGCCGCCGGTAATGGCTGCGGCGCAGGCATAGCTGCCCGCTTCGATTCGGTCGCTCATAACGCGGTAGGTCGCGCCATGCAGACGGTCTTTACCGTGAATGATGAGGTCGGATGTGCCGATGCCTTCAATCTGCGCGCCCATCGCGACAAGCAAGTTGCACAAATCGACGATTTCCGGCTCGCGCGCGGCATTGTGTAGAACACATGTGCCCTTCGCGAGGCTGGCCGCCATAAGCGCGTTTTCGGTCGCGCCCACGGACACCACGGGGAAGGTATATGTCCCGCCGGGAATGCCCTTTTTGGCGACCGCCTTCACATATCCTGCGGCAACTTCAATTTCGACACCAAAGGCCTCGAGCGCTTTCAGGTGAAGGTCAATTGGCCGGTTGCCAATGGCGCATCCGCCGGGCAGCGACACGGTCGCTTCGCCTGCACGGGCAAGCATGGGGCCCAAGACCAGAATCGACGCACGCATTTTGCGGACAAGGTCATAAGGCGCGATATTTGTGGTGATACGCGTCGCTTCGAGCGTCATCACGCGGCCGAAATCTTCGGGACGCGACCCGGCAACCGTCGTGGAAATACCGAACTGGTTCATCAAATGCTGAAAACCGTCAATGTCGGCCAAACGCGGCAAATTGCGCAAGGTCAGCGGCTCGTCAGTCAGCAACGCGCATGGTATCAGCGTCAATGCGCTGTTCTTCGCACCTGAAATGGGGATCTTGCCCTTGAGCGTATTGCCGCCGCGTACGATTATCTTATCCATCGCAGGGTATTTAGCGGGAATCGATTGCGGCGCAACTTAGGAATTGGAAGTCAGGACGTCGTGAGCGCAATCTCAAGCTGACCAAGCCGTTCCTTGCCCCAATATATGTCATCACCCACAAAAAATGTCGGGACCCCAAATGCCCCGCGTTTGGCGGCATCTTCGGTATTCGCGATCAATTCCGCTTTCACCGCGGGATCTTCCGCCTTTGCAAGCAATGCCGCACTGTCGAGGCCAGCTGCATCGAGAACCGCCGCGACAACCTGTGCATCGCCCATGTCCGCGCCGTCTTCCCACATCGCCGCCATCACTGCGTCCACATAAGACGCAAAGCAGCCGAGATGTTGCGCGGCAACCGCGCCACGCATCAGTTGCAGTGAATTGATGGGAAAGCGCGGGTTCATTTTGAACGGCAGCGCATGTGCTTTGACGAAGCGGTCAAATTCCAGCATCTCATAATTGCGTTTTGCGGGCGTCTCCGCGTAGCGCATAAACGGCGCTTGGTTGTTCGTAAGCTTGAACAGTCCCCCCAGCGAGATAGGGATATAGACCGCTTCAGCGCCCGTACGCGCGCAGATATCAGGCAGCATCTTGTACGCGAGATAACTGTTGGGCCCGCCGAAATCGAAAAGAAATTGGAAGCTTTTGGTCATCAAAAATTCTCCGTCCATGGCCGTAAATCTATCTCGTGCGTCCACGCACTGCGGTGTTGTTTATGCAATGCCACATATTGCAGCGCAATCGCATCAGGTGACAAGACGCCGTCAGCCGCCTTGGCTGCTTCGAAATCGGGGTGAATGCCCCTGATAAAGGCGGTGTCGATCCCGCCGTCAATGATGACATGCGCCACGTGAATATTCTTTGGCCCAAGTTCCCGAGCCATCGACTGCGCCAGCATGCGCAGCGCGCCTTTTGCACCGGAAAAGGCTGAAAAACCGCTTCCTCCGCGGATGCTTGCGGTCGCGCCGGTGAAAATGATTGTTCCAGACTGGCGCTCAACCATCCTACGCGCCGCCTCGCGCCCCATGAGGAAACCCGCAAAGGCGGCCATTTCCCAAACCTTGCGATAGACTTGGGAAGTCATATCCAGAATTGAGAAGTTCACATTGGCACCGATGTTGAACACGGCAACCTCAATCGGGCCCACATCACGTTCAATCGCGTCGACCATCGCGACGACTTCTTCCTCGATGCGCGCATCTGCTGGATAGGCGCGGGCTGCATAGCCCTCGGCATGAATGGACTTTACCAACGCGTCCAATTCGTCCGCGTTACGCGCACGTCGGTTGACACACGCCGTGTAGCCTTCGCGGGCAAAAGCCTTGGCAATCGCCCCGCCAGTTGCGTCACCTGCGCCAACGATCAATGCTGCTGCCATATTATTTCTCCTTACACGACTGGATGGCTTGCCAGCCCGGAATTTGCAACCGATAGTCGGTCGATAAAGTCTTGGGAGAGAGAGTAATGCGTTTGAAATATGGCCTGCTTTGCGCATTTGCACCGTTGCTATTGGCTGCGGCGCCAGCGCAAACGACGGACATCATTTTAACGGGCGGATCGATACTCACCATGGCTGGCGATCAGCCGGAGCTTGTTGAGGCCATATTGCTGCGCAACGGCAAAATCGCCGCTCTTGGTTCGCTCGTTTCGGTCAAAAAAGCGGCCACCAAAAAGGTCGAAATGGTGGACCTGAAAGGACGCACAGTTCTGCCCGGATTTATCGATGCGCACGGGCATATGGGCTATGTCGGGCAGAATGCAGCGATGGCGCAATTGCAACCACCGCCCGTTGGGACGGTTAAATCGATCGCAGAGTTACAGGACGCGCTGCGCCAATATCCACACCCCGCCGGCGTGCCGCTGATTATTGGCAATGGCTATGACGACTCGCAACTGGCGGAGCGGCGCCATCCGACACGGGCGGATCTGGATGTGGTTTCCAGCAATGTTCCGATCTTGGTTCTGCATGTCAGCGGGCATTTTGCCGCGATGAATTCGGCTATGCTTAAGCTGGTTGGCTACACGCCAGAAACGCCCGACCCGCAGGGCGGAGTGATCCGGCGTGAGGCCGATGGCAAAACACCCAATGGCGTGCTGGAGGAAACGGCGCTGTATCCCGTGATGAAAGTGCTGACACCGCCCAGCATCGATGCCAGCATTGCGCCGCTTGTGGCTGGTGCCAAAATCTATGCCGCCAACGGTATCACCACCGGGCAGGACGGACGGATCATGCCGGAAAACTGGGCAGCGATGGAGGAAGCGGACAAGCGCGGGTTATTCGCGATTGATGTCGTGGCGCTGATCTCCTTTGAACGTGACTGGCCCGCGGCGGTACGTGCGCGGATTGGAAAGCCTTATCCCGCGGGCGGGCATGTGCGCATTGGCGGCATTAAACTGACGCTTGATGGTTCGCCGCAGGGACGTACGGCTTGGTTGAAAGACCCGGTTCCCATCCCACCACATGGCCAGAAAGAGGGCTATGCCGGTTATCCGGCGATTGATCTGAAATTGTTCAACGCCAAACTGGCGGATGCCGCACAAAATGGCTGGCAGGTTTTTGTCCATGTCAACGGTGACGCCGCGGCGCAGGCCTTGATCGACGGGGTGAGGGATAATGGCCTGGCGGGTAAACGTACCATCGCGATCCACAATCAAGTGGTTCAACTGGATCAGCTAAAGGACATGAAGGCGCTGGATATCCAGCCCAGCTTTTTTGCCAACCATACCTATTATTGGGGCGACTGGCACCGCGACGTAGCGCTTGGGGCCAAGCGCGCAGATTTTATCTCGCCACAGGCAACGGGCTGGGCATTGGGGCTGCGCCCGACGGCGCATAATGATTCCCCGGTTGTGCCGCCTGACATGATGCGGCTGGTCTGGTCATCGGTGAACAGGCTGACGCAGAGCGGCGATATATTGGGGCCAATGGAGCGGATATCGCCCTATCGCGCATTGCAACAAGTGACGATCAATGCCGCGTGGCAAATCGGAGAGGATGGGGACAAAGGAAGCCTAGCGACGGGTAAGCGCGCGGATCTTGTCGTTCTGGACGGAAACCCGCTGACCGTGGACGCGGCCAAAATACACAGCATCAAAGTGGTTGCGACGATAAAGGATGGCAAAACAATATACGGGTCGATTGGTGCGCCCAGCAAACCTTAGGTCCTGACCCTAGTCTTTTTCCAACGTGCATTGCAGCGGGTGCTGATTTTTTTGGGCGAAGTCCATGACCTGCGTCACCTTGGTTTCGGCAACTTCATAGGTGAAGATGCCGCACACGCCGACGCCCTTTTGATGGACATGTAGCATCACGCGGGTGGCCTGATCTGTGTCCATCTGAAAAAATGCTTTCAGCACATGAACGACGAACTCCATCGGCGTATAATCGTCGTTGAGCAGCAGGACTTTATACAGGCTGGGCTTTTGGGTCTTTGGCCGTGTACGCGTGGCAAGGCCGACGCCGGGTGTGCCGCCTGATTTGTCGTCGTCATCATGTGCCATGTGGATCTGCATCACTCTAAAATAGGTCAGGGTAGGGTGACTGTGCAACCCCTGTTCAATATCAATTTCCATTGGCCAAAAAGAAACCGCCCTTTCCGCAAAGATCGGAAGAGCGTCGTGT
>CALDKP010000129.1 GCA_937898535.1 uncultured Sphingomonadales bacterium
CGCATTCCATTGCTCGCCACCGACCTTTACGGCAACTTCATCCCCGGCGCGAATGGCTTTGCCCAGATCGTGACGGCTCCGGACACGCTGGTTGAAGGCAGTCCAGCTGTACCCGTTGCCGCAGCCAGCGCAATGTCAACCGGCCATGTGTTCCTGGCAGATATCTCACACGCAGCGGATCCAAAAGCCGGTCAAACTGCGGATGCCGATACCGATGTGGGCAATGCCCAGCCCGTTGACGCAAGCGGCAATGCTGCCACTTACGACAATGAATTGCTTGATAAGCATTATATTGCTGGTGATGGTCGTGCGAACGAGAACATCGGACTGACCGCAATCCACCACGTGTTCCATTCGGAACACAATAATCGCGTCGACCAGATCAAGGCTGAACTTATCGCCAATGGTGATGTTGCCCTGCTTAACGAATGGCTTGATGTCGCGATCACTGAAATGCCAGCGGACACTGCAACACTGCAATGGAATGGTGAGCGTTTGTTCCACGCATCGCGCTACACCACAGAGCAGGTTTACCAGCATCTTGTGTTTGAAGAGTTCGTCCGCACGATCAATCCAAACATTGACGCGTTCATTTTCTCGAACACCGTCGACATTGATCCGGCAATTACCGCAGAATTCGCGCATGCCGTTTACCGCTTTGGCCACTCGCAGCTGAATGAAACCGTAGACCGGCTCTCGGCTGATGGTCAAACATCCAGCGACATTGGTTTGATCGAGGCGTTTCTGAATCCGGTGGAATTTGCGGCTGGCGGTGCAACGATAGAGGAATCGGCCGGCGCCATCATCCGCGGCATGACCCGCCAAGTTGGCAACGAAATCGACGAATTTGTAACTGGCGCGCTGCGTAACAACCTTGTCGGCTTGCCACTCGATCTCGCGGCGATCAACATCGCCCGTGGTCGTGATGCAGGCGTAGGTTCGCTGAACCAAATTCGTGCTGATTTCTTTGCCCAGACTGGTGATACCCAGCTTGAGCCTTACAGCAGCTGGTTTGACTTTGCATTGGCCATTAAGACCCCTGCATCGGTCATCAACTTCATCGCGGCTTATGGCCAGCATCAGTCGATCCTGAGCGCGGTAACGGTCGAAGAAAAGCGCGATGCAGCCATTGCTCTCGTGATGGGCGGCCCTGGCACGCCCGAAGACCGCCTCGACTTCCTCAACAGCACAGGTGCTTGGGCTGGCGCAGAAAGCGGCCTTAACCTGGTCGATTTCTGGATCGGCGGTCTGGCTGAAAAGAAAATGGCCTTTGGCAGCATATTGGGTTCGACATTTGCCTTCGTCTTCGAAGCGCAGATGGAAAATCTGCAGGCTGGTGACCGTTTCTACTATCTTAGCCGTTCGCAGGGCACCAACTTGTTGAACCAGTTGGAAGCAGACTCATGGGCCGAACTGGCCATGCGCAACACCGATTTGCATGCCGATAATGCCACCCACCTGCCAAGCTCATTGTTCCTGACACCAGACTACATATTGGAACTGAACCAGAGCACGCAAAGCATGGCTGATCCGGTCCACACCAATATGATCCTGCAAGCAATCAGCCCAATGGTCATTCGCAAGGACACGGACGGTGACGGCGTCAACGATTATCTCCGCTACACTGGAGGAGACCATGTCGTTCTTGGCGGTACCGAAGTCGGCAATACGCTGATCGGTAGCGACGGTGACGATACCATATGGGGCGATGGCGGCGATGACCGCTTGGAAGGCGGCCTTGGCGTCGACCACCTCTTCGGCGGCTCAGGTGATGACATCATTACCGATAGCGGCAACGATGCGGGTGCAGCTGACGTTATCCATGGCGATGCCGGCAACGACGTCATCAGCGGTGGTGAAGGTCTCGACCTTATCTTCGGCGGCCTTGGACAAGACTTTGTAACCGGCAGCCGCGACAGCAAGACCATCACGTCAGGCGACGGCAACGACTTTGCGATGGCCGGAAACGGACCAAGCTTTGTCGCTGGCAACGAAGGCGATGACTGGCTCGAAGGTGGCGACGGATTTGATACGCTTGCGGGCGAAAACTCGGAACTGTTCTTTAACAGCCCGATTATCGGCCATGATGTGCTTAACGGTCGCGGAAACGACACGGATTATGACGGTGAATCCGGTGACGACATCATGTTCCAGGGTGTCGGCATCCAACGCAACAACGGCATGGCCGGGTTCGACTGGGCGATCAACAAGGACAATCCCGTTGCCGCTGACTCGCACATGGGCATTCCTCCATTTGCGACCCAACAAGCTTTGATCCTGCGCGACCGCTATGACCTGGTTGAAGGTCTGTCAGGTTGGAAGATGGATGACACGCTGACTGGGCGGGACAAACTTGCCGGTGCACTTGGTGTCGGTGGGGCTGCCGCGGTGGTCGATCCAAACGCGCCATTCCTGTCCTATTCAAACGCGCTGACGTCTGAAGGCATCGCCAGAATTGATGGTTTCGACCAGGTCGTTGCCCATCTGGATCGTGTAACTCTCACGACCGCCAATGGCGAAACCCACACCGCCTCGCGACAGCATCGCGCCGCCAAACATGCGCCTGACCTCGACCTTGCCGAAATCGGCGAGAGCCTGCCGGGCGAGACGCGCGGAGACGCCGATTCGCAGTCCGCCGGTGACCAGCTTCAGCAGCGTGGACTTCCCCGAGCCGCTCGGGCCGATGATCGCGACGTACTCGCCCTGCTCGATCCGTACGTCGATCCCG
>CALDKP010000130.1 GCA_937898535.1 uncultured Sphingomonadales bacterium
CGCAGTGCGAAAAGCATCAAGGCGACCGCCCAGGTCGTGGCGAGCAGGTCGCTCAGCGGCTGGAGTGTCAGGAACAGGGTCAGCGGCGACAACAGGAAGAGCGCGGCGAGGCTGGCGCTCCAATCGGGCCGGACGCCAAAGTCGCGGGCGGTGTGGTAGAGCAGGAACGCCAGGGCGGCCGCGGCCAGGACGCTGACGAGGGTCGCGGCATGCCCGTGGCCCACCACAAGTCCGGCGGCGGCGAGATGCAGCGGCAGGCCGATCGGGTAGGTAGGGGAAACGCCCGGCTGTTCGAGCGTGAGACGGAAGCCCGGGGCCACGTAATGCAGCGGGTCCTGCAGGACCGTGGATGCGCCGGCCAGCAGGCGCGGCTGGCCGTCGACCAGCGCCACCATGTTCATGCCGAAGCTGTCCTGCAGCTGCGTGAGCTTGAACAGGTTGTTGAGGATGATCTCCGGCACCTCGCCGCGCTTCAGCTCGATCACGATGTCGCTCATGGCCTCTACGCGGTGCTTGCCGCGTGCGCGGTTGTGTCGAATCGTCGCCGCGATCCGGTCGCTTCGGTCGGTGCGGTCACCGTTGACGATGGTGACCGGAAGGTATCCATTGACACGTCCGCGCACGGCCTTGCATTCCTCTGCATTGGCTTCAAACCAGTTCTGGCGGCCATAGCTATATTCATATTTGGGCGTGCTGCCCGGTTCACCATACCAGTTGGCACGTTCCCAGCCAAAAGCTTCGCCGAAACATGCACCTTGCGCGACGAGCCGGTCGTGCAATGCCGATTTCCGAACCCCGCGTGCGGTTTCATATTGCTTGAACGGATAGTGCGTCGCGTACAGTAGGCCGAGGCTTTCGGTAACGCGTTCGCGCAGATATTTGCGGTTAATCTGGAACGGCATGTTGCGGCGGATGTCTACGGTCCACAGGTCTGCAGGCGGAATACCATCTCGGATCCAATCCGCCATGACCTTGCCCACACCGCCGGCGGACTGCAGGCCGATGGAGTTAAGGCCAGCGGCAACAAAGCAGCCTTTCAATTCAGCGCTTTCACCCAGATGGTATCGCACGTCCGGGGTGAAGCTTTCGGGACCGCAGAAGAATTTTTGAATACCCGCTTTTTCCAGCGCAGGCACACGGCGCATCGCATCAATCAACAATGGTTCGAAATGTTCGAAGCTTCCCGCAATTTCATCAAAACAGAAATCTTCGGATATGCCGTCCATACCCCAAGGCCGCGCATTGGGTTCAAATGCGCCGACCAGCAACTTGCCCGCGTCATATTTATAATAACCACAATAATCATAATCGCGCAGAACCGGCAGTGTATTGTCGATGCCCTCAACGCCTTCGAATAGAACATAATAATGCTCACATGCGTGCAATGGGGCGGCAACGCCAACGCTGGCTGCCAAATCGCGCGTCCACATACCACCGCAGATGACGATATAATCGGCGTCAATCGAACCATCGTCCGTATCCACGCCCGTGATGCGATCACCATTGTGGCGAATTCTGGTGACTTTGGTGTTTTCAAAGATTTTAGCGCCGCCGGTGCGGGCACCTTTGGCCAAGGCCTGCGTGATATCGACTGCATTCGCATAGCCGTCGCTTGGGATATGAATACCGCCGACGACATCATCGACATTGACGATATGGGCCAGTTCTTTGATTTCTTGTGGTGTTACGACATGCACGGGCAGGTCAAATACCTTGGCCATGGATGCGCTGCGCTTTAGCTCCTCAAAGCGTTCGGCATTGGTGGCCATCGAAATCGAACCGCACTGGCGATAGCCAGTTGCCTGGCCGGTTTCTGCCTCAAGCCCGCGATAGAGTTCGCCGGTATATTTTGCGAGCTTTGTCATGTTGATGCTGGGCCGCAATTGCCCGACCAACCCCGCCGCATGCCATGTCGTGCCACTGGTCAATTGCTTGCGTTCCAGCAAGACCACGTCGTCCCAGCCGATCTTGGTCAGGTGATATGCAATTGAGCAGCCGATGACACCGCCACCGATGATGACGACTTTTGCCTTTTTGGGTAATTCAGCCACGCGGATCAGACCTTCATCTTGGCGTTATCAGGATCGTAAACAGGGTGCTCCAGCACTGTGCCGATGCGTCGTTCGCCCTGTAACACGATATCAAACTGCGACCCCGGCGTCGCATTTTCAATGGGCACGCAGGCGAAAAACAGGCTCTTGCCAACGCGATGGCCATAGCCGCCTGATGTCGTCAGGCCGATACAATGGTCGCCGACCAAACATGGCTCGCCACCGCGCACATCGACATTGTCTGCATCAACCGCGCCGTACACGATGCGGAAGCGCTCCGGCGCATCCAACGTCGCCTGCTTGCCGACGAAATCATCCTTATTGAAATTGATGAAGCGCGGCATGTCCGCCTCAATCATCGTCAATTCGTTGGTGAGCTCGGAACCCCAGGCCTTATAACCCTTTTCGACCCGCATACTGTTCGCTGCGTACAGTCCGTAATTGACGATGCCGAATTCCTGCCCCGCTTCCCACACCGCTTCATAGAGTGCTGCGAGGTCCTTCATCGCTGGATGCAATTCCCAGCCCAATTCTCCGGCATAAGACACACGAAGCGCACGCATATTG
Source organism: uncultured Sphingomonadales bacterium (assembly GCA_937898535.1). GTDB lineage: Bacteria > Pseudomonadota > Alphaproteobacteria > Sphingomonadales > Sphingomonadaceae > Sphingorhabdus_B. The sequence goes on from CALDKP010000130.1 coordinate 2,619, forward strand.
ATGCCCGCAATCACGATCTCCTGACCACTAAGCCAACGGAAACCTTCGTTGCTAAGGTCAGCGTCGGTTAGCTTTTCCAGTACATCGCGCGAACGCGGGCCGTTCATCACGAGAACGCCAAGGTCCATCGTCAGATTGCGAATGGTCACATCTTCGTCCGGCAATTTGCTTTGGATCAGCAAATCCCAATCGCGCTGTTCAGCCGCCGCTGCCGAGAGGCAGTAGAAGTGGTCATCCGCGAAACGCGTCACGGTCATTTCGCCATAAATGCGGCCCTGCACCGAAAGCGGATGCACCAAGCCGATACCGCCCAATTTTTTGGGCATACGGTTGGCGCAAATACGGTTGAGGAAGGCCTCAGCATCTGGCCCACTCACATCATATTTCGCAAAGCCGGACAGGTCGAGCACGCCAACCCGCTCCGCAACAGCCTTTACCTCTGCCGCGACCGCGTCAAAGCTGTTGGTGCGGTGATAGCCGCCTTCTTCTTCTGCACCATCGAGAGCAAAATATTTAGGCCGCTCCCAGCCGTAGGTTTCGCCATATACCGCGCCAGCGGACAGCAAACGGCCATATAGCGCGCTCATCTTTTGCGGGCGACCGTCGGGCTCTTCTTCGCCGGGAAGCCGCGTCGTGAACGTCATGCGGTAATCAAGGAAAACCTTAGCGCGGCTGTAATCTTCGTCCGCATATGGGCCATAACGGCGCGGATCGAATTCGGTCATGTTGATATCCGCATCACCGAACACCATCCACTGCGCCAGATATTTTCCAGCTCCGCCGCCTTGCGCGATGCCAAAGCTTGTGCCGCAACAATGCCAAAAATTCTTTAGGCCAACCGCTGGTCCCAACAGAGGCCCGCCATCCGGCGTATGCGGAATCGCGCCGTTGACGAAGCGCCGCAAACCGACTTCACCAAAAATCGGCATCCGTTCAATCGCGCGTTCCAGCCATGGGGCGATGCGCTCCAGATCTTCGGGGAACAACTCGCTCGTCGAATCCCATTCGGGATTTCCACCGCGTGGCGCCCATGCTTCGGCGAGGCCCGTATTTTCATACACGCCAATCAGTCCGCTTTTCTGCTCCTGCCGGAAATATCCCGACACATGGGGGCAACGCATGACCGGTATTTCTTCATCGCGATCTTTGAATGCGGGGATCGGATCGGTAACGACATAGTGATGTTCCATGTTCGTCACCGGAATATCGATGCCTGCCATTTGCGCAATTTGCCGGGCATAACAGCCCGCCGCATTTACGACTATTTCGGCTCGAACCGTGCCCTTTTCCGTTTCCACATCCCATTCGCCAGATGGCAACTGCGTCAGGCCCGTCACGCGGTTTTTGCGTACAATTTTGGCGCCCATATTCTTGGCACCAATGGCGAGCGCATTGCAAATACCCGATGGATCAGCGTGCCCGTCTTCCGTCGTCCGCGCACCGGCGATGACACCGTCAAGCGTCATGAATGGATTGTGGCGGAGAATTTCCTCCGGCGGGATAATCTCCATCTCGAAACCGATGATTTTCGAAAAGCCCTGAATGTAGCGCATCCATGCCAACTCGCGCTCATTGGTTGCAAGACGGATGCCGCCGGATTTATGCCAACTGACATATTGCCCGGTCAGACCTTCCAGCCGCGGATAGAGGTCATTGCTATACGCATGCATCTTGGCAAGATTGAAGCTGCCCGTGATATTGGGGCACTGGCCAGCCGCGTGCCATGTCGAACCAGAGGTCAGCTCATCCTTTTCAATCAGCAGACAGTCCGTCCACCCGAGTTCGGCGAGATGGTAAAGCAATGAAGCCCCCATTATGCCGCCGCCGATTATGACCACTCGTGCCGATGTTTGCATAAAAGCCCTGCTCCTTATAGCAGAACCTTAGGGCGGGTTTGCGGTCAGACACAAATGGGGAATATGACGGGACCGGTTAAAAAAATTTTTGGATTAGGAACGCCGGTGCCTATAAGGCGTGCAGGGTTGATTGAGAATATAAAGGTGGGGCTATGAAAGTTGCGTTGGTTACGGGTGCTGCACAGGGCGTTGGCTTTGCAACGGCAAGGCTTTTGGCCGAAACCGGCTATCATGTTGTCATGACCGACGTGCAGCCCTTGGGTGCGCAAGTCGAAGCATTGGTTGCTCTTGGCGGGAGCGTATCCGCGCTTTCCGGTGACATTTCCTCTGAAGAATTTGTTATCGCACTGGCCGCAAAAATTGCCCGCGAGCATGGTGCCGCAGACGTATTGGTCAACAACGCTGGCATCAGTTTGATTTGCCGCGCCGAAGACACAAGTATCGAACAGTGGCAGCGCGTCATGAACATCAACCTGACCGGACCGTTTTTGCTGTGCCGCGAAATCGGAAAGCAGATGCTAGGGCGCAACCGAGGTAATATTATCAACGTTGCCTCAATCGCCGGGCTTCACGGTGTTATTGATCGATCAGCCTACAACGCGTCAAAGCATGGATTGGTGGGATTGACGCGAACGCTTGCGGCAGAATGGGGCGGCCGCGGTGTGCGTGTGAACGCCGTATGTCCGGGCTGGATTAAAACGGAAATGGATGAGGCCGATCAAGGTTCGGGCGCGTATTCCGACAGTGATATCATCGACCGCGTTCCCATGGGCCGTTTTGCCAAGCCTGAGGATGTCGCCCGGGCGATTGCGTTTCTTGCGCATGAAGACAGCTTTATCAATGGCGCAAGCTTGCCTGTCGACGGTGGATGGCTGGCCGACGCCAGTTGGGATGCGCTTCGTTTGAAAAAACGATAAGCCATGATATGCCAACGTTCCGCGAACTAAAGTTGCGCGGGACCGTCATCGGAAAGTCACAGTCGGCGGCTAGGCACGTTAAGATTAAATTATTGTCCCAATTTTAAAGCGGAACCCGATGGCGACTATTAGCATTGCGATACCCAAGGTTCCGCTACAGGCATATGCGCTGTTCGCCATGCGCGTCGTGTGGATTGCCTTGCCGCTCGCTGTATTATTGCCACTTCACCTTGTCTGGCATCTGCTGAGACTGCCGTCGCCATGGGCGATGTTATTCTTGCGCATTGCCGCCCGCGCCTTGGGCGCGCGCGTTCATGTGCACGGCAGCCCGCTCCGCCGGGATGTATTTTTTGTCGCCAACCATCTTTCATGGCACGATATTCCGATATTGGCAGGCATCACGGGCACCTCCTTTGTCGCGCAGGATGGCGTACGCGACTGGCCCATCATTGGCTGGCTTGCAAAGCTGAACCGCACGATTTTCATCAGCCGCACGGAAAAACAGAATGTCGCACAACAAGTGGCCGAGTTACGCGAGGCTATCGCCGAAAACTGGTCCGTGACACTTTTCCCCGAAGGGACGACCTCAGACGGACGTGGGCTATTGCCGTTCAAACAGTCCTTGTTTGCGACATTGGCACCGCCGCCCAAACCAATGATGATTCAGCCGGTTCTTTTAGACTTCGGTGCCAACGCCCCGGACATCGCTTGGGTGGGTGAAGAGACCGGCTGGGAAAGCGCATGGCGGGCATTTACACGGCCCGGCAGTTACGACGTAGGCGTCCACTTTCTCGAACCCTTCGATCCGGGCGCCCTTGCCGATCGAAAAGTTGTCTGCGCGCTTGCCCGCACTAGGCTGGCCGAAGCTCTGTCCGCCACGCTTGGCTATAGCGTTACGTAAATAGCGCCCAGCCGCGTGGAGTTCTCCGGCGCGGTGCAAAATAATTCATCCAATTGGCCAAATTTTTCAATTGTGGCCGCGCATCGACGGCGCTCTAACTTTGGCAAAGGGCGCGTATCGCCTGTTGTAAATAAACTGGGTGGAATCATGAAAATCGGATTTATCGGTCTTGGCAATGTTGGCGGGAAACTGGCAGGCAGCCTAATCCGCAACGGTCATGACGTCACTGTACGCGACCTTGATGTCGCGCTCGTTGCCGAATATGTCAATCGGGGCGCAGCCTCCGCAGCATCACCAAAAGAATTGGGTGAAGCCGTCGACCTCATCATTACCTGCTTACCGTCCCCCGCGGCGAGCGCTGCCGTTGCCGAGGGCGCGGACGGTTTTCTTCAAATCATGCGTCCGGGTCAGGTTTGGCTGGAAATGAGCACGACCGATTATAGCGAAGTCATCCGGCTCGGCGCTTTGGTTGAGGCGCGTGGTGCGATGTTCATGGAATGCCCGGTTTCGGGTGGCTGCCATCGTGCGGACACCGGCAATATTGCGATTTTTGCGGGCGGCCCGCGCGCAGCGTTCGAATTTGTTCTGCCGGTTTTGACGACAATGGGACGGCGCATATTGCACACCGGCGACCTTGGCACCGCGTCACAATTGAAGGTGATGACCAACTATCTCTGCACGGTACATCTCGTCGCACTGGCCGAGGCGTTGACCACATGCAAAGCCATCGGGCTTGATATGAACACCACATATGAAGCGATCCGGATTTCGTCGGGTAACAGCTTTGTCCACGAAACCGAAAGCCAGGTAATTCTCAACGGCAGCCGCGACATCAATTTCACGATGGACCTCGTCAGCAAGGACGTGGGCCTGTTCGACAAAATCGCCCATGCGGCACATGTCCCCGTCGAACTGTCGCCGCTCATCGTTAAAATCTTTAAAGAAGGCGAGGAAGCTTACGGACCTCGCGAATTTTCACCCAACATCATACGTCGTTATGAAGAGCCATTGGGCATTAAGGTTTTGGGAACTGGATTTCCGGCCGATATGGTAGACGATGAACCCGAAGAGCCGGGTTATGAGGTCGTGCCAAAGCGCTAACCCGCGACACCCAAACGGCTGTCTTCGACATTCTTGGTTACCCAATCCATGAATGTACGAATGCGCAGATTCTCTTTCATATCTTTGCGGCAGATCAGGCCCCATGCGCCGGGGCAAACTGCTTTATGGCCAACGGGCTGAACAAGCCGACCGGCGGCCAAATCCTGATCGACAAACGGGCCGTTGACCAGCGCAATACCTTCACCGTTCAGCGCCATTTCAAGCGCAACGGCCAAGGTGTCGACCATGAGATAGGGCACGGAAGGTTCAAACGCCGACCCGGCCGAAGCAAACCACGTCTCCCAATTTTGCACTTCGGTATAGATGGCAACAAGCGGCTTGGTCATCAATGTCTGCGGGCTGGGATTTGGACCCATCGCCTCTGCAACAGCCGGGCTACAGACGGGAAACAGCGCATATTCATACAGCGGAACCCAATGAAATTTGGTTGAGTCGGGTTCTGATGCGCAATAAACGAGCCCGACATCCGCGTGCACATCGTCGAATTCCCATTCAACAGCACATGTGTTGAGCGTGAGATTTACTTCGGGGTGATCAGCCAGAAACTGCGGAACACGTTTTGCGAGCCAACGTATAGAGGCCGTTACATAAGTCTGCACGCGAAGTGGCTTATCCAGCGCATGGCGGTGGACTTCTTCAACCCCCTCCAGCAACGATTCAAACGCAGCGCGGACATAAGGATACAGAACCTTACCTTCTTCCGTCGACACGATATGCCGCCCTTCCTGGACGAACAACGTCACACCAAGCGCGTCTTCAATAAGCTGGACCTGATGGCTGACAGCCGGATGGGTGAGGCAAAGCTCGTCCGCTGCATCGCGGATGCTTTGGTGACGGGTCGCCGCCTCAAAACCCTTAAGCGCCTTTAACGGCGGTAATTGCTTCAGATCGATCTTCGGATGCATCGCCACTCCCTCCCCGGATTCGCGCTCTCATGACGAGGTAGCACAGCCGAAAAGGACTGGTAAATAAAATTAACGCATGCTTTTTGCATCTTCCAAAATCATGGCCGCACCCTTTTCAGCGACCATCACCGTCGGGGCGTTGGTGTTGCCGGATGTGATTGTCGGAAAAACGGAGGCGTCGATGACACGCAGGCCTTCCACACCATGCACACGTAAGCGGACATCGACCACGGAGGTCGCTGCATCCGGGCCCATCATGCACGTGCTTGTGGGATGATAGACGGTATCGGCGCGTGCCCGAAAATCCGCGAGCAGGGCTTCATCGCCATCGACATGCGCGCCGGGAATGAGCTCTTCGGTGATGATATCCGCAAGCGGCTTTGTGCGCGCAATTTGCTTCAGCAATCGGTTGCCGGCCAGCACATCGTCAATATCGGCTTGCGTTGCGAGATAGTTCGGGTGGATGACCGGATATTTGGCAGGGTCGGCGCCGGCGAGCTCAATATGCCCCCGACTGGTCGGACGACAGGGGTTATGCGATAGCAGAAACGCCGAAAATGGATCCGGGTTGAGCAGCTTTCGTTCCGACAATGGTGTTTTGGTGTAGCTGACCGGACTGAAATAGAGCTGCAAATTCGGGTGCTTTTTCGTTGCATCGCTGCGCACAAAACCCCCGCTTTGATTGACGCTCAACGACAGCGGTCCCGCCCGGTCGGCCATATAGCGCAATCCAGCCCGAATTTTGCCCAAGACCGGATGCAACACATCATTCAGCGTCGCCGTGCGGACTTTGTAGAAATAGGACACTGCAATATGGTCCTGCAAATTACGGCCAACGGCCTTTGCATCGACGATCGGTTCGATACCGACATTTTTCAGATGGCTGGCATCGCCGATACCCGACAGCATCAGCAATTGCGGTGAGTTAATCGCGCCGCCGGACAGGATCACTTCACGTCGCGCCTTCGCCTCTAATTGCGCGCCTTTGCATGTGTACGCAACGCCGACCGCGCGCCGTCCCTCAAACAAAATACGGGTGGCCTGCGCCATGGTCTTAAGCTTCAGCGTCTTGCGCTTTCGCGCCGGATGCAGAAACGCGTTCGCCGTCGACGCGCGCCAACCACCGCGTGTGTTGATTTGATAATAGCCGACCCCTTCAGATTTGCCGCCGTTGAGATCGTAGATCGGAAGAGCACACGTCTGAACTCCAGTCACTAGCTTGTATCTCGTA
>CALDKP010000131.1 GCA_937898535.1 uncultured Sphingomonadales bacterium
GAGTTCAGACGTGTGCTCTTCCGATCTCGCCGCCCTCCAGCACAAGGATCCGCACGGATGACGAAGCTTGAAGAGATTGCGCGGATCGTCTCCGATTTCACAGGCCAGCATCAATGGGATGACATGGCCGTCGATCGCGGACAACTGCGCGAGTTTGTGAGGCAAGGCGGCTATGATGTGAACGAGCCGACAAAGGATGATTGCCTGGGGGCGGCTCACAAAATCCTATTGGCCCTCAAAACCCCGGCGCCGGAAATGATCGAGGCGGGGCAGTTGGCTTGCGAATGGGTCAAGGCCGATGAGACTGCGGACATCTACCGCGCCATGATCGACGCTGCTGGGGGAGCAACCACAATGAGCACAGAAAGCCACAATCGCATCGTGCCAGAAATCGTCAAGATGCTGGTCAGGGAAAGCGATGGATGCGGTGGATTGGGATGAATTGCGCCAGAGTGCCATATCCGCGTGGAACCGCCGCACCCTCACCCCCGACACCATCGGATCGCATTTCGGCAATGGCGGCGGGCTTGATCCTGTGGCTGGGGATGGGTCACTGCGGAAGGCGGTCGAGGGTATCGGCGATGATTACATGACCAGCGAGAAGCATCACCCCGGCTATGTGCTTATCCCAACTTTTAAGTTTGAGCAGATTGTCAAGGCTGCCGAGCGCGCAAAGGAAATAGTGCCGCCTTACTATGTCAATTGGCACCACGATGCCGATAAAGCCCTCGCCCACCCACCGCACCCCGCGCCCGTCGATCCTGTGGCGGGCGGGGAGGCTTTGCGGGAGGCGGTTCGGGATGCTCTGGCCAGCGAGTTGGGCGACACATACGACTGCGGGCGCGTGTGGGAAGCGTGGTCTGTTGGGACTATGGGCGAAGATGATTTCACCCCGGTCAATGATCGGGTCGATGAGATTGCCGATGCCATCCTCGCCGCACTCAAAGGACCAGCCGCATGAGATCCTTCATCTGCGTAGGCCTCGCCATCATCATGTCTTTCGTGCTGATCACCTTGGGGATTGAAACCGGCGTCCTCGATTGCGGTGGCCAGCCTTGTAATGCTCATAGACAGGAACGCACCCCATGACTGACCAACCGACGCAGGATGCTATCGTGACGCAGCGGGCGGACGGAGAGAGTGATGACCGGATGACGGCCACAGCTCGCAAAAACCTTCGCACGTTCGTGTCTAGCGCGACGTTTAAGTGCCGAGCCGATCAGAGCGCCGCGCTGTCTTGCATAGATGTGCTGGAGGAGCGAATTGACGGCCTATACGATCTTATCACGGTCCTTCGCGATGCCATTGGGGCCTTCCCATCTCACGCCGAGATCGAAGCCGCCACGATCGAGCGGTGCGTGAACCACGCTAAATGCGCTTTCGATGACAGGCCGAATAGCCGGTCTGGGCACCATAGCGAAATGGATTGGACGGACGGATATCGCGACGGCACCCGCGCCGCAGAAGCTGCCCTCCGCAACCTGAAAGGCCAAACATCATGAGCGAGATTGAGAGGGTGGCGAAGGCGTTGACGGAGGCGCAGAAACGGGCGGTTTTATGGTTACCCGCCAATGGTGATTGGCGCGAAAGGAGGCACGGGGACATTCCCCAAACGCCCCTTTGGATTCTTCAAAATAAGGTGAACGGCAATCCGAAAAAGTCAGTTTGTATATGCGCGTCCATCACCGAACGCAGGGAAAGCGCAGGTCGAGACAAGGGGGCTATGTGGCCAAACACAGACTGGAGGCTGACACCGATCGGAAGGAAACTCCGCAAGCATTTGGAGTGCAACCCATGACCCTAACCGACAAAATCGCCGCCCTCCTAGCCGCCGATCCTGCCTGCAATGGCCGGGTCACGGGGGATACTGTCAGGGCTATTGCGGGGTTGGTGAGTGAGAGGGATGCTGAAGTCACCCGCCTTCGTAGCGACCTAGATCATTATAGGAAGTTAGCGAGGCGCGGCTACTAAGCGTGGTAACCAAACCAAGCCTACCCATTAACCTCAACAACCGGAGCCATCTGCCCCCGCGCCCGCTTGGTCGTGGTCAGCCGGTTCGCCCCTGCCACCGCCAGCGCGTTGATCCCAAGCGCCTGAGACGCCACGACAGGGTTGCCAGTGACGGATATGTCATTGCCCCGCACGTCCACATTCTCAGCGCTGTAGCTGGTCCATGGCGCCAGCCATTGCGGGGACGTGCGTTCGCCTATGTGCAGGCCGTCCTTGCAGCCGCGGATCGTGTTGCGCAGGATGGCGATGCGACGGCACCCGCCTTTCGTGACGATGCCGGTAGGTGCGCCAGATACGTCGCAGAGCCGGATGCTACCTCCGTCTATGCCGAGATAGTCTATGCCCTGATCATGCCCGCCTACCACGGTGCAGCTATGGACATGCACCTCCGTCCCGCCATTGACCTTGATGCCGTCATCCACCGGATCTACCGCCGTCACGCGCGCGATATAGACATGGGCGATCATCTTTGCCGGGTCGTACTCGTTGCCGTTCTGGCTGGCTTGGGTGCCGTTCAATCCGCCGACCGTCACATAGTCCGTCAAACGGAGCCATTTTACGCCACCGCCGCCGATCGCCGCCTTGCTCTTGTCCGTCGCGATGATGCGGGTATTTCCGGCGCCGCGTATCGTGATGAACTTGCCCTTGGAGCCGGATAGCCCGCGCGGCAGGACGATGTTGCCAAGTATGTCGCCATCGGGGAGCGTGTAGGTATCGCCGGGTTTTAGCGATGCTATGGCTCGGTTGATGGCGGATGCGGGGGTCATAGGAATTCGCGCCAGGGGGAGCTATCGAGTGCCATGTAGGGGGCGACTTCATCGGCTATTTTGTTGTAGCCTGTTGGTGATGGATGCAGACCATCCGCCTCATCCGCGCTGTCCAGCCACAGCGTTTCGTCGGCCACCGAGCGGACGGCTAGATTTGGATCCCAATAGCCATCGCTGCCAACGATGTCGCCGTTGCGCACATAGGCATTGTAAGCCTCGATCTCTCCGGCATACCCAAGCCGCGTCGTGCTGGCGTGGCTGGCCACGCGAGGCAGGATGGTGCAGACAACGACATAGCAGGGCAGCAAGGGGTTGGCAGCGGTCCAAGCGGCGCGATAGGCCACAATCTCAGCCTCGACATCCGCCTTGAGTTGTGCGGCAGTGCGACTGCTGCCTAGATCGTTGGTGCCAAGCTGAATAACAAGATGATTGAAATAGGGGTAGCTGGCGCGGCGCTTGGCACCACCGGCACCGGACGACGAGCGCATCCCGGCCATTTGAGCGGAAGGGCGAGCAAGGAGGCGCAACGGGACAGTGCGGCCAGCGGACACTTGCGCCTTGTATTGCGCCCGCCGCATCCAGGCACCACCCTGCTTATCGCGCCCCTCTACGCCAACAGGTCCACCATCGCCGTCATAGGTTTCGCCGTTTGACGATATGATGCTGTCACCGATGGCCCCAAATGTCGGATACAGGTGGACGCCATAGCCAATCGTGATCGGGCAGAGCAATGATCCGGTGCCGGTTGACAGGCCCGTTGTATCGAACGTTACCGTCGAGCCAGCCTTGCGCCCCACTGCCGACGCCGCGCCCTGCGACGAATAGATGAGCGTCTGCGGCCCGGTGTTCTGGCCAGACGTGGGGACGGTCGCCTTCTTGTCGAGATAGAGCGTCGTGCCTGCCGGGATAGCGCCGGTATATTCAAGTATCTGGTAAGCACCCTCGAAGGCAGGGACCGCGACCGGCGACGGGGAAATGGCAAGCTGCGTCGAGGCGTTGGACAGCTTATGCTCGATGTTGACCACGTTCGTGATGGTCGTATCAACGCCGCCACTGGCTGCGCCGACATAGAAGGTTTGCTCGAACGACCGGACCGCTTCCAAGTCGATATTCGGCACGTCGCGCTTACGAGTGACTACCTGAACGCTGCTGGCGTTCGAACCCTGCGCTGCAAAGCCCGTGTCGTTGTACTGGCCAATGATCTGCCACGACTTGACCGGCGCAGGCGCACCACCGCCCCCGCTGCGACCGCCAAGGCTAAGGCTCAATCCAAGGCCGATCATTGCGCGGTCTCCAGCTTGGCCGACCAGTCACGGACGGCGCGGACCTTCGACCGGCAGTCTGCACCGGCTTCCACAAGGTCGATGATGAAATTCGCCACGCTCTTGTCGGTCGTCTCCGCTGGCGTCGCAGGCTCAGCCTTGCAGGACAGGAATTGCGGCGGGACCGGCACCGGCTTAACGGCCACGTCTTTGCCGCATCCGGGCAAGCAAATCGCTAGTAGCGGGGCCGACAGTGCCATCATCTTTCGCATCGTCCACAACCTTTCGCAGTTCCGTCATGTCTTTTTCGGTGCTGGCCGTCCGCGCCATTTCGGCCAGCGTGGCGGCAAGTTCTGCCTGACCGGCAGCGCGCTCGACCTTGGCCGATGCCGCTTCGATCTTTGCCGCGATCGTCGCCTTTGCCTGGCGCTTTCCATTGCAGGACGCGACCGGGTAGCAGAGGAGCGCGCCAAGGATTATCCACAGGGCCGCGCGGTAGTTGTGCCGGATGAAGGACAGGGCGAAGGGGAGGAAGTTCATAGCGGCGCACTCCCAAATTCGCGGAGATCGACCGCCCACCATCTGCCCTCTGTTCCAGCAACCGCAGCGACTGCATCGGCGGGGTCGCAGTCGTCGCCATCAACATCGAACCATGAGACGATGGGGTAAATCTCCCCATCGTCCGCAAGATACTGGCATCTGCCGATGTTGATGGCGACGATCATGCTGCCAACTTCTCACGCAGGAGGTAGCCCTCCAGCGCCCAAATCTTGTTGCGGGCATTGTCCCGCGCAATCTTGCGCCCGATTTCCTTGTCGAAATTTTCAGGGCTGGCCGCTGCGCTCTCTCCGGTCACGATATAGCCGTTGCGCAACGTAAGGGCGCATATGGTCATCGTCGTGCCGGGGAAAACATGATATTGCTCAGACGCAATGGCTGCATCGATCATATCCGGGTTTAGCCGAGGCGCGTTCAATCCTTTGCGCTGAATTTCAGCTTCGATCTGTGTTTCATCCTTACTCATCATTCTACCTTTCAATCATGCCACTGAACCCCGTGGCCGGGATGCCTTAAAGCCCCTCCGCCTTGGCCTTAGCCAACTGCCGATCCTTGAGCGCGATCGCCCCAGCCGTCGCGCCGACGCAGGCAGCAAGGCCCGCAGGAAAGGCGAGACAGAAGCCCTCGAACGATACCGCGACAATCCGCGCCCATACCAGCGCCGGGGCGGTGACGATGTAGACGAGCGTGCCGGTTGCGCCGAGAACCCTTTGGATCTCGAACTCGCCGGTCACGCCTTTGAGGGCGTTTAGAATGGTCATGCCCTGCCCCCCGCGATCAAAGCGTCCTGAAACTTGACCGCATACCCCGCGATCAACGCCGCCTTGTCGGTCCCGTTGATGACGCGCCGGGCGTTCACGAACTCAGGCTCAGTGCCAAGGCCAGCGCCGATGTAGGAAGCAAGCGATTTGCCAGTGAACCAGCCTTCTTCCATCCCGCGCACCATGATTTGCACGGCGATGTCAGGACGCAGCGCAAGGTTGTAATCTTTCGCCAGCGCGCCACCCAGGTTCAATTCCTTGTCGGCGCGCACATAGTTGTCATGCCACGTCAATTGGACAAGCCCGCGTCCATAGGGAGCCTTGCCGGTCGAATTGACTGCGCCGTATTTCTTGCCCTTGCCTTTGCCCCATTCCTCGATCGGCTTCAGGCGCGATTCGTGCCACGCCGTCGCCAGCGCATAGGCTAACCAGCCGTTGCCCCATTCACCGGCTTCCTTGAGCAGGCGCGTCACGATGTCCGATTGCACGCTGTCCAGTGGGCCGGTCACCTTGCGCACGCCGGACCAAAAGGCCTCCATATTTGCAAAGCCCTTGCCCGATGCGCCGGGCACTCCCAGCGCCGTCAAAAGCGCGTCGATCTTGTCAACCTCCGGCTGGGTGAACCCCTTGCCGCGCGCTGCCTTGATCGCTTCGAATATCGGTTCACGCATCTCATTCCCCTCCCATCGGACGCTTGCCGGACGCGATGTCCTGCACGAAGCGTTCCGCGCTCAACTCGGTCTGCATTTCCTCGCGGATGATCTCTTTCCGCCGCGCTGCCTCATCGGCAATCAGGGCGTCCACCTGACGCATGAACCGCTCGGTGTAGAGCTTGACGATACGGTCTGCGCAGACGGTCGCCGCAGCGGTCAGCAGCGCCGAACCTTCGCCTTTGACGCCAACCTGCGTGATCACCCAATAGGCAATCAGGGCGACCATAGGCAGGATCAGCAGATCCGCGAAAACCAGCACCGGCCTGATCCGAACGCCCTGTTTCAGCAGCAGCGCATATTTCGCGGCGAATCCGAAGGTGAGGCCAATCCATATCCCCCCGTAGCGGTCGATTGCCGCCTCGAACCATGACGACATTCCAGCGCCTCCCTGTTGTGATGCCATGCTGGCGCTGATCGTCAGGCATCGCCACCTCCCGGCCATTGCGCGGTGGTTGGTTCGTCGGTCATGCGACCCGCACCGCATCGCTACGGATCGCCCCGTTCATCGCACCGCCATCCCCGCCTGATACGCAGGCACAGAGACGGCGGCCCACCTCACGAAGGACTGCTTGGGCTGTCGTCTCTCGTACAGGATTTTCGGGCGGCCTTGCTATCGTATCCGCCGCCCGCGCGTTTCGGCAGGGTTGGGTCATCCTCGCGTCGGTATAGCTGGGGATCACATCGCGACCTTCACATTGTTATCTACCACGCGCGTAGTGATGTCGTTTGCGGTCATGCTGCTGTATCGCGGGAAGCTCGATCCTACCTGCGCAACACTAGTGTTGTTCTTGATGGTAACATAGTCTAACTCGCCATCGACGTTCGATCCGATGAACCACAGCCCCTCGTTCGCGTTGTAAGCCGTGTTGTCCTGAAAACGGCTGACCCTCATCCTTGACACCACTACGTTGAGAGATTGCCCGGTTACGCCGTGGAAGCTGTTGCCACGCACATCATTGCCTAAAGTGATATCGGACGGGGTGCCCAACCCAAGGATGCCTCCGCTGCCCGTTTTTCCGGCAAAATCATTATCGTTAATCTTGCTCTTACTAATCTTTTCGATGGTTGAGTAATTACGCACATCATTGAGCGAGAATTTGCACTGTACCAAGCCGCCCGATGCGTAGCGCGGGAAGCGGAAAGCGTGGCTAGTACCATCAATCTTATTTGCGATGAAATCGACATTATTGAGCGTGGGATCAGGCCGAGAACCGATCTTTTGCGCGGTAATACCGTATTTACTCGTGAAGCCATAAGTCAAGTCTGTGAGTACCTGATTGTCACTCACAGTTATATCTGAGCAAGTCGCATGAAACGTGATGCCGCAGCCGTAACGCATCGCGCCTTTGTTTCGCGCTACCGTACCTCCACGGCATCCCTCGATCCAGATTAGGCTCGACCATTCGCTGGCACTTGTGCCGGGGTCCATGCCGGTGAAATCGTTGCCGGATACGTCGAAGTTGCCGATCTTGTCGAGATAAAGACAAGAGAATTGCGCCGATGTAAGGAGTGCTCCATCCACACCCTCAAATATATTATCGACAATTTTGATGTGCGTAGGCACTTCTGCCCACGAGAATGCAGGGGCTGCTCGGCTGTCGATGTAATAAGCTGAGATATAAGAAATAACTATGTTGCTCGGAGCAGCGAGTCCAGAAAAATAGTTCATAGCGATTATAATGCTCTTGTCGAACCCCAGCGCAGCCCCGCTGGTGTTCAACGGATCATCGCTCATTGAGCATTTTATCTCGATACCTGTTCCCAAAAACGGTTTACATCCGATAAAACGATTGCCGACAATGACGTTTTTCTCGCCGCTGGAGTAGAGATCGATCCAGTTGTCACCGCTATTAAGGAAGGTGCATCCGGTCACAATGCCGGTGGTTCGCACCGTCATTTGCAACAGTTCTGCACGATTCTGGAAATTATCACCGTCAAACGTCGCGCCAATTACCGAATAATTGACACAGTTTACAAGGTTGGCACCATATTCATAATAACCACCGGTGATTTTGAGTTCGTCAATATAAGTGGCACTCAAGCCCAGACGGAACTCGGGCGAGGAAGGATTCTCAAAGCCGGTTCGCACATTTTCAAGGTGAATGTTCTTGTAGCGCCCGTCGCTTCGGCCATGCAGATATATGGCGTAGATCGCGTTCTCGGAGCGGATGGTAAAGTCCTTCCAGTGCAGATTGGAACGCGCTGCCTCCAGCCTTCCGTAGATTGTAGCGCCCGCGCCATTAATGCTACAATTGCAAGTGATCGCCGCGCCTTCCGCATGGATCGTCATGCCCAATAAATCAAGCGGCTTGCCTAGAGCAGCAGCGGCAGACATTGCGGCAATCAAAAGGCTCCGCTCATTTAGAAGCGGGTCGCCTTTTACACCGAAATCAGCGACCGACAGAGAATCCCGCGCCTTATCCTGCATGGTGCGGCCAACTGCACCAACGCCAGCGGCGATGTACCCAACGCTTCCAGCCCCTGAACTAGCCGGATCGGTTGAGGCGAGGGCGGTATAGGGGACGAACACGCCATCGCCCGGATTGCGGATCGGATCGCGCGTGCGCTGCGTCCCGTTCGGCAGTTCCATGACCAGCTTATAGTTTGCATCCTGGAGCCAGATGCTTGGAAACCGCCCCTCACTATCGCTAAGGACGGGATTGGCGTTCGGTGTGGTCAGCGCTTCATTGCTGTAGGTGGCCAGCGGCGTGCTGGTGCCGGACTCATACCAATAGAGCTTGGTGCCGGGCAGGATTTCCCCGCTCAGACCTTCAACGCTAAAGATTCCAGCATCAAACAGGAACGCCATTCAGACAACTCTTCATCCGGGTGGATGCGGTTGTCTGATTGGCTGCACGTCCCGCGATCGTGCGCGCATGGAAGCGCTGCCGGGGAGAGGTATAGCAGCATTGGCAAGGAAGGAAAAGCCCTGTAGCTTGCCGCTTAATGAAAGTCTGGCACCTTATCGCCTTCGTCATCCTGACGTGGGCCATCACCCGCAGGAAATGGCCCACCGGAATGGCGTTGTCATTTGTTTTGTTCGTTCTGCCCCTCTGGTGAGGCGACAGCGCGCGATACGCCATTATCGTTCATCGCCTGCATCAACTTCTGTTGAAGCTGCGTGATTTCTGCGCTCAGCACAGGTTCGCGCGCAGCGAGGCCAGACAGATTGTTGATCCGCGCGGCAACGGCTTCCGGGTTCTTGGCCTGCGCAATGCCAAGGAGCGCCTTGGCGACCTTAGGAGAGGCGAGCAGCCGCCCCGCCGCATATTGGCCCGCCAGAACCTTGCCCAGCGTAAACATGCTGGCGATGGCTGTACTGCCAGTGGCAGCGCCCATGACCGCAAGCCCGGTGTTGCTATAGTTCTGATACTTGGCGGCGGCTTTTGACCGCTCCGCAATCAATGCCAGCTTGTCGATCGCCTCGCGGTTTTCGCCCCGGAATATCGCGTTTTTGGCCGACGCGCCAAGCTTGTTCCAGTTG
>CALDKP010000132.1 GCA_937898535.1 uncultured Sphingomonadales bacterium
CTACCATTGCTTTGGCTGTTCCGCGCATGGCGATGCCATTCGGTGGATGACCGATCAGCGTGGCCTGTCCTTCATGGACGCGATCAAGGAATTGGCCGCCGAAGCTGGGATGGAAGTCCCTGCCCCTGATCCAAAAGCCGCCCAGCGCGCCGAAAAAGCAAACAGCCTGTATGACGTGATGACGTCAGCGCAGGACTGGTTCGTTGCGCAATTGCAAAGCCCCGATGGCGCAAGTGCGCGGGCCTATCTGAAAAAGCGCGGGTTCACCGAAAAAACCATTCGCGATTTCGGCTTCGGACTGGCGCCCGATAATCGCACAGCATTGAAATCGGCACTGAAACAATATGGCGACGCCATGCTGGTTGAGGCGGGCCTGCTGATCGCGGTTGAGGGCAAAGATCCTTACGACCGGTTTCGCGGCCGGCTGATGATACCTATTCGCGACCCGCGCGGCCGCGTGATTGCTTTTGGCGGCCGGATATTGGGCGATGGTGAACCCAAATATCTCAATTCCCCCGATACGCCTTTGTTCGACAAGGGGCGGACGCTGTACAATCTGGACAAATGTTCGCCCGCATCGCGCCAGACGGGCCGCGTTATCGTGGTCGAAGGCTATATGGATGTCATCGCGATTGCGCAGGCCGGCTTTGGTGACGCGGTGGCGCCATTGGGCACCGCACTGACCGAACAGCAAATCCAAATGCTCTGGCGCATGACGGAAAAACCGTTGCTCTGCTTCGATGGGGACTCAGCTGGGCAGAAAGCCGCCATGCGTGCGGCATTACGTGCCCTGCCCTTGTTAAAGCCTGGCCACAGCCTTCAGTTCGTGACGCTGCCCGATGGGCAGGACCCGGATGACCTTGTGAAGGCATCGGGCGCAAAGGCCCTCACGGCGCTTCTGGAGGCGTCTGAGCCCCTTGTGGAGCGATTGTGGAAGGCGGAGGTGTCTGCGTCGCCATTGGACATGCCAGAGGACCGTGCGGGGCTTAAACAACGCCTTGGCGTTCACATGGCGACCATCACGGACGGAGAAATCAAACGGCATTATGCGGATGCGTTTCGCGAACGGTTCGACAATCTTTTCGCAGCACGCAGAAACGCGCCGCAAGCACGCTTCACCAACACGCCAAAACGCGACTGGCGAAAGCCGCAGATTTTGCCGCCCGGCGCCGAGACCAAGAGTTTCAACGCAAAGGGATCGGATTTCTTGGTGCAAGGCGTGCTTGGCGCATTGCTGCGTAATCCGTCCATGATACGCCAGCATCATGAAGCATTGAGTGACTTCGTTCCGACCGACCCGAATCACGCCGCTTTGCTCAACATCATGCTGAATGAATCTTTTGCCAAAGAATCGCTTGATACCGACGGCCTAATTACCATATTGGACGAGAAGTTGTATAATGTCGCATCGACACTGCTCCACAGCAATGGCAAGGTATTTGCCTTCAATCGTGGGGAGTTCGGTTCGGGGGGCGACGGATTATCCAGCGTTTCAAAAGATTTGGGTGAAGCAATCAGGCTGATGAAGCAGCGTCCTGCGCTCGAAGAAGCACTGGAACGCGCTACACGGTTGGCGAGTTTAGAGATGACGGAAGAAACTTTTGCCGAACAGCAAAGGTTGCGTCACGAAAAGAAGGCATTTGACGATCGTATCATCGCATTTTTCAGGCGAGATGCGGACGGTTTATGACAGTATCGGGGAATTATTTTGGCAAGTCGCGTAAATGAGAATGAAGAAGATATGGTCGAAAATGGCGATGCACCGCTGATTGACCTGAATGATGCGACCGTCAAAAAACTGCTAGCCAAAGCAAAACGCCGCGGTTTCCTCACCTATGACGAATTAAATGCTGCCTTGCCGCAGGACCAGATGTCTTCCGAGCAGATCGAAGACGTGATGTCTGCCATCAACGACATGGGCGTGCAGATCGTCGAGAATGACGAAGCCGGCGAAGATGGGGAGGAAGAGCAGGAAGAGGAAGAAGTCGAAACCGTCGACAATATCTCTGAAAACGACCCGCGCTCGCTGACCAGCACGGTCAAGAAAACCGGTACGGGCGAACGTACCGATGACCCTGTGCGCATGTATTTGCGCGAAATGGGCGCAGTTGAATTGCTGTCCCGCGAAGGCGAAATTGCCATTGCAAAGCGCATCGAATCCGGTCGCGACACGATGATCTTGGGTCTATGCGAAAGCCCAATCACCTTCCACGCCATTATTGATTGGTCGAATGCACTTAACGACGGCGAAATGCAGCTGCGCGAGATCCTTGATCTTGACGCCATGTTGTCAAAAGCGCCTGAAACGCTGACCGACGACGAGGACGAAGAAGGCGACGGGGAAATCAGCGAAAAAACCGCTGGGGTTTCTTACAAGGAAGAAGAAGAAGTCGACGACGAGCCGGAATCGGCCAGCGACGATGACGACGATATGACCGAGCGGCGTTCACGCCCGGTTGAAGAAGAGGAAGAAGACAACACGCTCAGCCTCGCGCAGATGGAAGAAGCCTTGAAGCCCGCGGCATTGGAGCGCTTTGCCAAGATCACCTCTTTGTTCAAGAAATTCTCGAACATTCAGCTCGAGCGGATGCGCGCATTGAACGCCGGGGAAGAATTTTCCTCAACTTCGGAAAATAAATATCACAAATTACGCGAAGAATTGACGGCTGAAGTTGAAAGCGTCCAGTTCCACGCGAACAAGATCGAATATCTGGTCGACCAATTATACTCGTTCAACCGTCGTTTGACCGCGCTTGGTGTCCAAATGCTGCGCTTGGCCGAGCGTCACAAAGTTCCACGTAAGGCATTCCTCGACAGCTATATGGGCCATGAGCTCGACGAAAACTGGCTGTCCGATGTGTCAAATCTCGACAAAAAATGGACTGCGTTCGCGACGAACGAAGCCGAAGGCGTTGAGCGCATTCGCAGTGAAATAGCGGATATTGCCGCGAACACCGGCATGTCGCTTGGCGAATTCCGCCGCATCGTCAACATGGTGCAAAAGGGTGAACGCGAAGCGCGTATTGCGAAGAAAGAAATGGTCGAAGCCAACCTGCGCCTCGTTATTTCCATCGCTAAAAAGTACACGAACCGCGGCCTTCAGTTCCTTGATCTCATTCAAGAGGGCAATATCGGCCTCATGAAGGCGGTCGATAAATTTGAATATCGCCGTGGTTACAAGTTCAGCACCTATGCGACATGGTGGATTCGTCAGGCGATTACGCGTTCGATTGCGGACCAAGCCCGTACTATCCGTATTCCAGTGCATATGATCGAAACGATCAACAAGCTGGTGCGGACTAGCCGCCAGTTCTTGCACGAACAAGGCCGCGAGCCGACGCCAGAGGAAATGGCCGAACGCCTTTCCATGCCGCTTGAAAAAGTGCGCAAGGTCATGAAGATCGCCAAGGAGCCGATCTCACTCGAAACGCCGATTGGCGACGAGGAAGACAGCCATCTTGGCGACTTCATCGAAGACAAAAACGCGATTATTCCTGTCGATGCCGCCATTCAGGCGAACTTGAAGGAAACCGTGACGCGCGTTCTGGCGTCATTGAC
This sequence comes from uncultured Sphingomonadales bacterium, assembly GCA_937898535.1. Lineage (GTDB taxonomy): Bacteria > Pseudomonadota > Alphaproteobacteria > Sphingomonadales > Sphingomonadaceae > Sphingorhabdus_B. The sequence goes on from CALDKP010000132.1 coordinate 3,559, forward strand.
ACCGCGCGAAGAGCGCGTGCTGCGCATGCGTTTTGGTATCGGCATGAACACCGACCATACACTGGAAGAGGTTGGTCAACAGTTCAGCGTTACCCGCGAACGTATTCGCCAGATTGAGGCGAAGGCGCTCCGCAAGCTGAAGCACCCAAGCCGCAGCCGCAAAATGCGCAGCTTCCTCGACCAATAATAGAGTATTAGCGCCGTATATTAGTTGAATTTCGAGATTATGGATCGGAGCCCCTCACTCACGTGGGGGTTTTCGCCATTCGGATTTAAGGTCGAGACGGCATCCTGCTTCACCGAATTCGTAAACCAGTTGTTTAAGAATTTTCGCTATTCCTATGCTGTTAGGTGCCCCCACATTTCGGGGAACCAGGACGGGGGTAGTGTATGGACAATCTGGCACGGCCAACGCTGGTCATTGATCTCGGCGATGCCTTTGTTCGGACTATTTTGTCCGACGGCAGCTGCGCCGTCACAGCACCGCTCACTGCGTTTTTAGAGAATGGCGGTGACAGGCGAGATCTTCGCCCGCATAGCAAGACAGCCAGAGCCGCATTGTTGGCGGATATTGCGCACTTCATGCACATATCACATGGGCGCCATCCCGGCATTATCGGTCACGCTGCCCAAAAAATTGTGGACGATGCTGCGCAAAACTGGCTTGTCGCGGCCATTGACGGCTTTGCCGCTGAACAATCCTTTCTTAACACATTAACGGTCACTGCAGGGCCAATCCGCCGGCTGCTGGGCCAAGACAAGGTGAATACCCTGATCGAAAGTCAGGCCAAGAATTTCCAGATGTTGGCAACGTCAGATCGAAAAGGCTGCCCTGCCGGTGCTGCAATCGCCTTCATAGTGGATTGGCATCAGACGCGCCCATTGCTCGACATGGTTGCACATGAAATGGGCCTTGCACGCCCCTCTGCCACTCTGCCATCGGTCAGCGAATGCGCGACGCTTGCCGGACAGCTTGATGATGGTGGCAGCTATCGCCGGGCAATGGCGTTCGGCGCATACCAAACATTAGAGCAAATGCGCGGTCTGTGGCGGCTAATTGCAGCGCGACATAGCGAAATGCTTACGATCCAACCCTAGCAACGAAGCAAACTATTATATTGCATAACGCGGTGGGGCCACTTAACGAATTAACCGTTCGATTAACAAACGGGGTTCGTCCATGCGCTTTGAAGGCACTGATAATTACGTCGCAACTGATGATCTGAAAGTTGCCGTCAACGCAGCCACGCGGTTACGCCGCCCTCTTCTCGTTAAAGGCGAACCAGGCACCGGCAAAACCGTTCTGGCACAGGAAATCGCAACCGCGCTCAACGCCCCACTCATTGAATGGAACATCAAATCCACGACGAAGGCCCATCAGGGCCTGTATGAATATGATGCCGTTGCCCGTTTGCGCGATAGCCAATTGGGCGATGAGCGCGTTCATGACATCAAAAATTACATCAAAAAGGGCAAGCTGTGGGAAGCGTTCACCGCGCCTCAATTGCCCGTTCTTTTGATCGACGAAATCGACAAGGCCGACATCGAGTTTCCGAACGACTTGCTTCAGGAACTCGATCGTATGGAATTCTTTGTATACGAAACACAGGAAACCGTAAAAGCTGTCGAACGCCCGATCGTTATCATTACGTCGAACAACGAAAAAGAACTGCCCGACGCGTTTCTGCGCCGCTGTTTTTTCCACTATATCAAATTCCCTGACCGCACGACGATGCAGTCCATCATTGATGTCCACTTCCCCGGTATTCAGAAGATACTCGTATCGAAGGCCATGGACATTTTTTACGAAGTTCGGGATGTCCCCGGCCTCAAGAAAAAGCCAAGCACGAGCGAATTGCTCGATTGGCTGAAGCTATTGCTGCACGAAGACATGCCACTTGATGTCCTGCAGTCACGTGACCCAACGAAGGCCATTCCGCCACTTCACGGCGCGCTGCTTAAGAATGAGCAGGACGTGATGCTGTTTGAGCGACTGGCCTTTATGGCACGGCGTACAAACAGCTAAGCTGCGTCTTATTTAGACGCTATAAGCGATTTCAAAATCGCCCCAACGGCGCCCGTTTATGCGCAGTGGGACATATACGTTACGCATGACCTTGTATGAGTGGCCGTCGCCTTCGTGGCGAAATGCGGCCATCATATAATCCTGCTCACTTGTTTTCGCGGGGATATCCACCGGGTCCTGAATGACGCGGCCGTTGCGGCAATATTTCGTGTCATGCGCGATATCGCCGGTTGGCGCTTGCGAGAGTTCTTTCAGCTGTACGGGCAAGAAGCCTTTAAGGCTGCTGCATACCACGGACTTTATTTCGTCGGGATTGCTGTCTTTGACGGCTTCAATAAAAGGCTGCCAATTTTGTTCCGCCCATGATGTCAGCTTGGATGTAAAGCGCGGCGGATTGCTGCCTTCGATGGGACGCAGATCGGTATCAAACAACGCCTCTAGCGTCAGCGTACCATCCGCGATTGCGGCCTCGGTCAATACTTTTACTTCTTCGGCCTTCTGGCGGGCAAGCTCGACAAATTCGCTATCGCGCTTTGACAAACCGCTGTGCACAATATGGTCAAACATCTTGTTTGCCTGCATTTCCAGACCGCCGATCTGACTATGCGCGCGCACAACAGCCGCAAACATTTCACCATTGGCGCCTTCGACGGCATCACGAACGTTTTGCGAATCGACCAGTCGACGGTGAATTTGTGCGGTGCTGTCTGCAATCTCACGGTTGTGATCGCCCACCTTGGCAACGACATCGCTCACGCCATAAATGAGTTCCTCAAGGCTCGAAAACTGCTCTTGCGCGGCGCCGCTTGTCGATACACCGTCCTCGATTTGCTCTACAAATTTCGCGGCTTCATGCGAAAGTGAGTTCACCGTCTCGGTTATTTCCACCGCAGCGCGCCGCGTATCATGCGCCAGCTTTTTGACTTCAGCTGCCACAACAGCGAACGTCTGCCCAGCGGCTCCCGCCTTTTCCG
>CALDKP010000133.1 GCA_937898535.1 uncultured Sphingomonadales bacterium
TTCCCTACACGACGCTCTTCCGATCTATCAAAATGGCGCCGCGATCGATTAGCCGGAGCGCGAGATCAGATTTGCCACTACCCGATTCGCCCATAATTAGCACGCCATGGCCATCGATCGATATCGCTGTGCCATGGATCATCTGTCGCATTAGCGGGTCGCCGCCGCCGCGCAGGGTAGGGCGATTTCAAAACAGGCACCACCTTTGCCATCAACGCGGTCGCGCACATTGATGCGGCCATGATGCCCCTCAACAATTGTACGCGCGATGGCTAGCCCCAACCCGCTATGCTTGCCGAAATTCTCCGTTGGCGGGCGCTCGCTGTGGAACCGGCGGAAGATGGCTTCTCGCTCTTGCAGAGGAACGCCGGGGCCTTCGTCGCTGATGCGAATAATCACTTCTTCATCGGCTAGCGTAGCCGATATTTCCACGACTGCGCCGGGTGGCGAAAAGGACACCGCGTTGTCGATCAGATTGGTGAGCATGCGTTCGAGGCGCACATCTTCACCCATGACCGTGGCGATGGTTCGCCGTGGCCGAGCGAAGGCGATGTTTACATCTTTGTCGCTGCCACGGTGCTCGCGCGCCTGAAGCAATTGTTCGATCATATCGCCCAAGTCGATGGGTTCGAACTTGGCCTTGGCCAGTTGCGAATCTACGCGGCTTGCGTCTGAAATATCGCTAATCAAACGGTCCATGCGCTGCACATCGGCTTTTGCGACATCCATAAGCTGTTTGCGCAGGGCAGGATCTTGAATGCGTTCTGCACCGTCAAGTGCCGACCGCAATGAAGCCAGCGGGTTTTTAATCTCATGCGCGACATCGGCCGCAAATGCTTCTGTTGCGTCAATACGTTGCCGAAGGGCAATGCTCATGTCGGAAAGTGCGCGTGCAAGCATGCCGATTTCATCACGGCGCGACGGCAGGCGCGGAACGGTGACTTCCTGAGCCCGACCAAGGCGCACTTTTACCGCGGCGCGAGACAAATGCCGAAGCGGACGAACGATGGTTCGGGCGAGAAACATCGAGAGCAAAATGCCAATGCCAAGTGCGATGATAAAAAACATCCCGACATTGAACCGCTCAGCTCGTACAAACAGGCGAATATCGCGTTCATTGGATGTTGTCAGAACCGCAAAGCGGCCATCGCGTGACTGCGAACCAGCGCTGATAACATGTGTGAGGTCAGGGGCGAAAGTTACCGTAGACGCGGCATCTGCTGGCTTTGACTTGATTACGTTTTGCCAAGCATCAGCCGTATCTACCCGCGGTTCCACAAATGGTTGCAACACAGCTGCACCCACCAGAAAGTCGAACATCTTATCAATGCCGCGCGCGATGACTTTGCGTAACGGTTCTTTGGCCGGGTCGCGGAAAATATATGTTGCCGGCCGGCCTTCAAAGCTGTCGAGGATCTTTTCGCCATTTTGCGCATACACCCGTATCCGCGATTGATGCTTTTGGCCAAATTCGTAAATGTATGCGGCGCGCTTGTCGGGTGCGACCAAAGACAGGCTTTCCGCAAGGAACGCCGCTTGAAGCCGCGCCGTATCTTCGCGTTCCGCAATCAGCCGCACGCGGTAGCTGTCGAGGAAAAACAGCCCTGCGCCAAGCAGCGCCAAAACAAAGAGATTTACAGCAAGGATTCGGGCGGTCAGCGATAGCCCCCGGCTCCATCCCAGCTGAAGATCAGCGGGCTCAGCTGTCTGCAAAGCGATATCCTGCACCATAAAGCGTATCTATGGCGGCAAATTCCGGATCGACCTCACGAAACTTGCGCCGCAGCCGTTTGATGTGGCTGTCGATGGTGCGGTCGTCGACGTACACATCATCCTGATATGCGGCATCCATGAGCTGGTCACGCGTGCGCACAACGCCCGGCCGATTGGCGAGCGCTTCCAAAATCATGAATTCTGTAACCGTTAGCGTCAGCGACTTCCCATCCCATTTCACATGGTGCCGCGCTGGGTCCATTTGCAATTTTCCGCGCACCATTGGCTCAAGCTCAGGTTCAGCGTCGCCGCTGCTGACGCTGCGATCATAAGTCGCACGACGCAAAATGGCCTTTACGCGGGCAACCAGCAGGCGCTGCGAAAAAGGTTTGGTGATATAATCGTCGGCACCCATGGCAAGGCCAAGTGCTTCGTCCAGCTCTTCATCTTTCGATGTTAGAAAGATAACCGGCATATCGCTCTTTTCACGCAACCGCCGGAGCAATTCGAGGCCATCCATGCGCGGCATTTTGATATCAAAAATGCCAAGGTCTGCAGGATTTTCGAGCATGGCCTTCAACGCGGTTTCGCCGTCGGAATATATCCGGGTGACATACCCCTCCGCTTGCATAGCTATGGACACAGACGTCAAAATGTTGCGGTCGTCGTCGACCAAGGCGATGGTTGCACTCATCGGCCAACTATAGGGGTGCAATGGCTTGGGTTCAATCACTTGCTCTCTTGGTGCCAATGTGATGGGTCACAAGCGCTGCTGTGGCGATTAAGTTATGAACCACATTTGACCTTGCTGGCTCCATCGTATACCGGCTCCAGCTTCATAGTGCATACGTATGCCCTAGATTCGCAACTTTTGCTGGAGTAGCCAATGTCGACACCTTTAAATATCTCGCTTTCGCAACAAGGTTTTGACACGCAGGCGGCGTTGCATTGCAACCTTGGAACGGCGCCTTTGGTAGAAGCCGCGCTGGCGAATGGTGAAGGCATATTGGCTAAAAACGGTCCGCTCGTGGTTAAGACGGGTTTGCACACGGGACGCTCTGCCAAAGACAAGTTTATCGTTCGTGACGCCGAAACCGAAAACAGCATTTGGTGGGGTAAAACCAACGTCCCGATGGACCCTGCGCATTTTGCGGCGTTGAAAGAAGATTTCATTGCCGCGCTTGGTGGCAAGGACAAATTGTACGTCGCTGACCTGTTCGGTGGTTCGCAGCCAGAGCACCGCGTCAATGTGCGCGTGATCAATGAATTTGCATGGCACAATCTGTTCATACGCACTTTGCTGGTCCGCCCGACGCAGGATGAGCTGACCAGCTTTATCCCTGAGTACACCATCATCGATCTGCCAAGCTTCCGTGCAGATCCTGCGCGTCATGGCTGCCGCAGCGAGACTGTTATCGCCGTCAACTTTACTGAAAAGCTTATTCTGATTGGTGGCACTGCATATGCTGGTGAAATGAAGAAGTCGGTTTTCGGCATCCTCAATTATCTGTTGCCGGTGAAGGGCGTGATGCCAATGCATTGTTCGGCCAATATCGGCCCTGACGGCGACACCGCCGTATTCTTTGGCCTTTCCGGCACTGGCAAGACGACTTTGTCTGCAGACGCCAGCCGCACACTGATCGGCGACGATGAACATGGTTGGTCGGACACTGCGGTGTTTAACTTTGAAGGCGGCTGCTACGCAAAAATGATTCGCCTGTCGGAAGAAGCCGAGCCTGAAATCTTTGCGACGACAAAGCGCTTCGGAACGGTGCTTGAGAATGTTGTTATCGATCCAGAAACACGTGAGCTTGATTTCAACGACAACAGCCTCGCAGAAAACAGCCGGGGCTCGTATCCAATTGAGTTCATTCCGAACACATCTGAAAAGAATATGGGACCCGTTCCCAAGACGATCATCTTCCTGACCGCTGACGCTTACGGCGTTTTGCCTCCGATCGCGCGCCTCACGCCGGATCAGGCCATGTACCACTTCCTGTCGGGTTACACCGCACGTGTCGCTGGAACGGAAATCGGCGTGACCGAGCCTGAAGCAACATTCTCCACCTGCTTTGGTGCCCCATTCATGCCGCGTCACCCAAGCATCTATGGCAATTTGTTGAAAGAGCGGATCGCCAAGGGTGCGGTTCAATGTTGGTTGGTTAACACCGGCTGGACGGGCGGCAAAGCAACGATGCCCGGCATCAGCCGTATGCCGATCAAGGCCACACGGGCCTTGCTCAACGCTGCGCTTGACGGAAGCCTGAACAATGCAGAATTCCGTAAGGATCCGAATTTTGGTTTTGAATTCCCCGTCGCAGTTCCAGGTGTGGACAGCGGCATCCTTGATCCGCGCGAAGCTTGGGCGGACAAGGCGGATTATGATGTGACTGCCCGCGGACTTGTTCAGCAGTTCATAGACAACTTCGCGCAATTTGCAGATCATGTCGATGAAGGTGTACGACAGTCTGCACCAAAGGTCGCTTAACCCGTCCGGATATTATCGGGCAACGCAGAAGGTCCGATAATGTCCGAATATTCCATTCGCTTATTTGAAGATAACGCCTCAATCGTCGAGATCGGCGAAGGGCTGCTTGTGCGCAGCCTCCCGCGCGCACATTGGACGCACGAAGCGCATTTGGCGGCATGTACATGGCTGGCGCGCGATCGGCCGGACATTGCAGATCGGAAGAGCACACGTCTGAACTCCAGTCACTAGCTTGTATCTCGTAT
>CALDKP010000134.1 GCA_937898535.1 uncultured Sphingomonadales bacterium
AGTGCTGCGCCATTGATTACCATTTGCCGCAAGGTCGCAATATCATTGGGCCATCCAATGGATTGAACAGGAGGTGCGGCAGGAACATTGGCGGCATTGTTATTGCCTGCGACGGCCGGTTTTGCAGAATTCGTAACTTCATCGGCGGCCAGCCAATTGACGGTTTCATCGCCCACGGCAGAATCCACACCGGCCAGCGTCCACCAGCCAGTTAGTGATTCAACAGCCGCCAAGGCTGCAGTTTCTGCACGATCTCCCATAAATCCCTTCAGTCACTTGTTGACGACAGGGTCAATTGCTTGGCATGGCAATTCCCACGAGCTGTCCGAAAATTCGGATGGCCTGATTTACATGCCGGGTAAAGGATAAAGGCAATGAGTGAACGCGAGTCGATGCCATATGATGTTGTTATTGTGGGTGCGGGGCCAGCAGGGTTATCCGCGGCGATACGCATTAAGCAGCAATCCCCCGACACCAGCGTTTGCATCTTGGAAAAAGGGTCTGAGGTTGGCGCGCATATTTTATCCGGCGCTGTCATAGATCCAAAGGCGCTCGACGAATTGCTGCCGGATTGGCGCACGATGGGCTGCCCATTGGCGGATACACCCGTGAACGACAACCAGCATTGGATCATGACAAAGACTGGCAAGTTTAACATGCCGCATTTCCTGACGCCCGGTTTCATGCACAACAAGGGCACCTACACAGGTTCGCTTGGCAATCTGTGCCGCTGGCTTGCGGGGCAGGCGGAAAATCTTGGCGTAGAAATCTTCCCCGGATTTTCGGCTGCAGAAATTCTGTATAATGCCGACGGCTCGGTCAAGGGCGTGGCGACAGGCAATATGGGTGTTGCGCGCGATGGTAGCCACAAAGATGATTACATGCCCGGCATGGAACTGCATGCGAAATATACCTTCTTTGCCGAAGGTGTGCGTGGGCATCTGACCAAGTTGATTAAGCCGCAGTTCGGATTGGACAAGGATTGCGAGCCGCAGGTTTACGGCATCGGCTTGAAAGAATTGTGGGACATTCCGGCGGAACAACATTCGGCAGGCCGCGTCATTCACAGCCAAGGCTGGCCATTGACCGACGCGAATGGTGGCGCATTCCTATACCATCAAGCGAATAACCAAGTTGCCTTGGGCTTTGTGGTTTGGCTGAACTATTCCAACCCGTATCTGTCACCCTTTGAAGAGCTGCAGCGCTGGAAAACGCACCCTGAGGTCAAGAAGATTTTGGCCGGTGGCAAACGCGTTTCCTATGGCGCGCGCGCGATCAGCGATGGTGGCTGGCAGTCGGTGCCCAAGTTGGCTTTCGCAGGCGGCGCGTTGATTGGTTGCTCCGCAGGCTTCGTAAACGTGCCACGTATCAAGGGCACGCATACCGCGATGAAATCCGGCATGTTGGCGGCAGATGCCGTTGTGGAAGCACTGGCCGCGGGCCGCGAACATGACACGTTGACAGCTTACCAGACCGGATATGACAATAGCTGGGTCTCCAAAGAACTGCATATGGTGCGCAATGTCCTGCCGCTGGTTGAAAAATACGGCAATGTTGTTGGAACGATGCTCGCGGGCGTGAACATGTGGCTCGAAAGCTTCGGCATCCGCATGCCTTTCACCATGAAGCATCATCCAGATCACAAGGCGCTGAAAAAGAAGAACCAAGGCGAGCGGATCGATTATCCAAAGCCAGATGGCGTCTTCAGCTTTGACCGGCTGTCATCGGTATTCCTGTCGAACACCAACCATGCCGAAGATCAGCCCATCCATTTGCAGGTCAAGGATATGGACTTGCAAAAGAACAGCGAGTTCATGGAATTCGCCGGCCCATCGACCCGCTATTGCCCAGCAGGCGTGTATGAATGGATAGAGGAAGAGGGCAAAGACCCACGCTATCAGATCAACGCCCAAAACTGCGTACATTGCAAAACCTGCGACATCAAAGACCCTAATCAGAATATCAATTGGGTCACGCCGGAGGGTGGCGGTGGGCCGAATTACCCCAATATGTAAGCTGACCGCCGCACTATTTTTATGTGCGGCGCCAGCTTATGCCACCGTTGATGACGGCATAACCGACTACGCCAATGCGCGTGCGGCAGAGTTTGACGCGCGCCACGGCGATGCCTTGGCCTTATATCTCAAGCTGTTTGAAAAGTCTTCCGACAGCGAGACATTGGCGAAGCGGGTCTACGAGAATGCTGTGCGGCAAGGTGATTTTGCGGCTGCACTACAGGCCATTCGCGTTCAGGAACTGAAAAATGACGTTCCGCCCGAGGGACCGTTGCTTCTATTAACCGATGCCTTTCAAAAGCGTCGTTGGTCTATGGCGTTGTTGGCGGCCGACGAATTGGAAGCCCGCAGCAATTTTGGCTTTATGGCGCCCATATTGCGCGCGTGGGTATCCGTCGCGAAGTCGGGCACGCATGACTTGGCCCTGAAGGAGGGAAATAGGGGCTCATTTTTCAATTTCTATGCTATTGACCAGATCGTGTATCTTGATCTCGCCACGGGCCAAAATGCCAAAGCGAAATTGGGATTACGGAACATGGTCTCGGTTGGCGGTGATGCCATGCGCGATCTGTTCATCAGCGCCGCGCCCGTTTTAGCGCATAAGGGCGATACCGCTTTTGCAAATGCAATGCTTGGAACCGCGATGGGTTCCGACTTCGCGGGCCAATTTAATGGATCTGACGCACTTAAATCGACTATCAGCCCCAATATCGGGCTTGCGGCATTATATGTACGGATCGCAACATCGCTGATTGAACAGGATTTGCCGGAACCCGGGCTTGCACTTGCGCGGTTGGCACTATGGACTGCGCCGGAATATCCTCCTGCCGTCATCACCACGGCAAATGCGCTTGGCGAATTATCTGGCGGCCGTGACGCAGTTGCAATTCTCGATAATATTCCTTCAGCTTCGCCTTATTGGACACGTGCCGTTTTCGCAAAAGCCGCGCTGTTACGTGATATGGGTGACAATGACGGCGCTGTCACGTTGGCACGCCTCAGCTACGATCAGAATGCCAAATCCGCTGCGCGCGCGACGTTGCTGGGCCAAATGCTGCAGCAAAATGGGCGTTTGCCAGAGGCCATTGCCCAATATCGGGTCGCAATGGGCTTGGATGACTTCAAACGTCAGACGCCCCAAAGCCGTGCATCGTTTCGTGTCATGCTCGCCAGTGCATTGGATAAAAATGGCCAATGGGATGAAGCAAAACGGGAACTTCAAAATGCGATCGCTTTAGACCCGTCCCATGCAAGTGCGCTGAATTATATGGGTTATGCCATGCTGGAGCGTGGCGAGGATGTGGTCAAGGCCGAGGCATTTGTGCGGCGTGCATTTGATGCGGAACCAACATCGTCCGCTTATGCAGACTCGCTTGGGTGGGCTTTGTTCAAAAGCGGCAAATATATTGACGCCATAACCATGTTGGAAAAAGCCGCATCGATCGAAGATGCTGACGCGACGATTTTCGAGCATCTCGGCGATGCATATTGGCGGGCAGGTCGCCGGCGGGACGCGCGGCATGCTTGGAATAGCGCGGCAATTTCGGCAGATGCCGCGGTTACCTCGCGTATTTCATCAAAATTGGACGTGGGCCTGCCCGGCGACATCAGGACGGCGAAGTGATGCCAGTGGATACCGAGACCGCCTATGCCAAGATCAATCTTGCGCTGCACGTGCGTCGACGCCGCGAAGACGGCTATCATGATATTGAAACCCTGTTCGCCTTTGCACAGCATGGTGATCAGTTGCAGGCATCGCTTTCCGATACACTCGGCCTCACGATCGATGGGCCCTTTGCAAGCGGGCTGTCCGCCGATGACGATAATCTGGTGATGCAAACCGCGAACCGGCTTCGCGCGCAGTTTTCAATTACCAACGGCGCATCCATCCGCCTGACAAAAAATCTGCCGGTAGCCTCGGGTATCGGAGGCGGTTCAGCCGACGCTGCGGCAGCGGCACGGTTGTTGAACCGGCTGTGGGATATTCATGCCAGCGAACAGGAACTTGCCGACATACTGGCACCGCTTGGCGCGGATATTCCCGCCTGCATTTTTAGCCGCACGAGTTTTGGCAGCGGAACCGGAACCGCGCTTGAATTCTGCGATGACAGCATGGTTTCGGCGCGGCACCTATTGCTGGTCAACCCGCTTCAGTCGGTATCGACATCGGCCATTTTTAAGGCATGGGACGGCAAGGACAAGGGACCGGTTGCGCGGGGCGACATTTGGCAAGCTGCGCTGTCGGGGCGCAACGACCTTGAACCCATCGCAGCGGCGATTTGTCCTGCCATTACAGACATTTTGGACGTGCTTGCGGGCGCCAAGCCTTTAATAGCACACATGTCCGGGTCAGGCGCGACCTGTTTCGCGCTTTTTAATGAGGCCAAGGATTTGGAAGCGGCCAAGATCGGAAGAGCACACGTCTGAAC
>CALDKP010000135.1 GCA_937898535.1 uncultured Sphingomonadales bacterium
CCGATCTTCTCCGGTCGCGGCCAGCGCAAGTGTTACGGTTACCGCATCATGCTTGAGCGTGATGTTGGCCGCGCTTGATGGCATTCCCGTGCTGTCAAAGGCGATGCGCATTTGCCGCGCACCAGCCATTTGCACAGAGGTGCCACTTTTCCAATCCGTCGCCGTAAAGGGTGCCTCGGACAATGGTTGCCACGCGCCAGCGTTGCGCGCCTCAAAACCATAGCCAGACGGGCGCACCGTTACCGCCATGCTGCGCGACTGCAATATGGCGTGATCGCGCAAGGCAGCAACGCGCGCGGCAAATTGCTCCGCCTCATCACGTGCACCGCGATCGGTTGACTGCACCGTCATGACGACCGCTGCACTCGCAATACCAATGATGAAAATAACCACCATCAGTTCCACCAAAGTGAAACCGCGTTCATCGGCTTTCATATTGGGATGGATGGACGGCTTAGTCGCCGTAAATATCGGCATTTTCATTCTCGCCACCCGGCGCGCCATCGGCACCAAGCGAGTAGATGTCAAAGGCGCCGCTCTTGCCCGGAATTGTATATTGGTACGGGCGGTTCCACGGATCCGACGGCAGTTTTTTGATATAACCCACGCTGCGCATGCCAGCAGCGGCAGGCGGCGTGACCAAAGCCTGCAATCCAGCACCGGCATCTGGATAGGTCAGATTATCCAAACGATATGTCTCAAGCGCTTGTCCCAAGACCGCTATGTCAGCCTTTGCCTTTTGCACCATCGCCTTGTCTTGGTTTGGCAAGACGTTGAGGGCGACGATGGTCGTCAGCAGCGCCAGAATGAACAATGTCACCATCATTTCGACCAAGGTGAAGCCGTTACGCTGCGCCGCCGCAGCCTTGCGGCTAAATTTGGCCGACGGACGGCTTGTGTCAGTGAACAGATTAAAAATGATGCGGAGCATGACTAAAGTCCCGTGAGGTTTTGGAGTTGAAGTATAGGCAGCAAAATTGCCAATATGATGACAGCAACAACGCCGCCCATTGCCACGATAATAAGTGGTTCAAGAAGCGACAGTGCGGTGCTGGTGAAGTTATCGAATTCGCGTTCGAGATATTCCGCCGCGCGTTCAAGCATCGTATCCAACTGCCCGGCGCTCTCACCGCTTGCAGTCAAATATACCAGCAGCGGCGGAAAAACGCCGCTCGTGCGCATGGCACCCGACAGACTGCCGCCGCTCCGCACCGATTCCACGATATCGTCATTGGCGGCGGAGAGCACTTTATTGCGAATGGTGCCGCCCGTCAGGCGCAGGCCCTCCAGCAACGGCAAGCGGCTCGCGACCATCGTTGCCAACGTGCGCGCCATACGGGCAGCGTGCAGGTTGCGCAGCAGCTTCCCAAGCAACGGAATGCGCAGCACCGTGCGGTCAACCGACAGCCGAAACGCGGGCTGCTTAAGCGCTCGCGCAAACAGCAAGCCACCAAGGATGACAGCGATAATAATCACCCAATAATAATTCGCCAAAAACGCCGATATGCCAATGACGATGCGCGTAATCAGCGGCAGTTGCTGGTCCACATTGTCAAACTGTTCAACAACACGCGGGACCACCGAGACCATAAGGCCCATGACCACCAGAATAGCGACCAGTGACAAAATCGCCGGATAGGCCAGCGCACCAATCAATTTGCCGCGCATCTCGGCCTGCCGTTCGAGCAATATCGCGAGACGTTCCGTAATAAGCGGCAATGTGCCCGCCCCCTCGCCCGCCGCAATCATTGCGCGGTATAATGGCGGAAAGCTGTTGCCTTCACGGCGCATGGCTTCGGACAGGCGCTGTCCCTCGACCACGCCTGCATGCACTTCGGTCAGTATCTGCCGGACATGTGGCTGTTCGCTCTGTCGGCTGATCGTCCGCAACGCTTCCTCCAACGGAGAAACCTGCGCCAATGACGACAATTGCCGGGTAAACAAAGTGAGCTGCTTGGCATTCAAACGCGGCTGCCGCTTAATCGGCAGGCTGGCGAGTACAGACGCGCGCGCGGGTGCTGGCGCGACGCTCACAATATAGAGATTCTTGGATGTCAGGCGATCGCGCGCGGCATCATCATTGGCCGCAGCTATCCGCCCGCGCTGTTCGCGGCCATCCGGGTCAATCGCATGATATGCGAATTCAGGCATCTACAATGTCTTCGCGCCGCGAAATGCGAATGGCTTCTTCGGGTGTCGTATGGCCCGCACGCACCAATTTGCGCGCGGCTGCGCTCAGGTTCGGCTGGTTCACAAAAGCATGACGCGCCAAAATAGCCTCATCACCACCATCGTTGATGAGGCGGCGGATAGTATCATCAACACGGACAGCTTCAAACACCCCGATGCGACCCTGGAACCCTGTATTGTTGCACTCAGGGCAACCGACGGCCTTGTAGACCGCTGTCCCCTTGTCAAAGCCCAACAACGACGCCGCGTTACCATCGGCCTGAACTGTCTGGCGGCAGCTTGGGCATAGACGGCGCACTAATCGCTGGGCGACGACCGCACGCAAGGTGGAGGCGAGCAAGAATGGCTCAACCTTCATATCGCGCATCCGGGTGATCGCGCCGAGTGCATCGTTGGTGTGCACGGTGGTGAGCACAAGGTGCCCCGTCAGCGCAGCCTGTACGGCGATATCCGCTGTCTCACGATCGCGGATTTCGCCGACCATGACGACATCGGGATCCTGACGCAGTATGGCGCGCAGTCCTGCGGCAAAAGTCATGCCGACCTTAGCATTCACCTGAGTCTGGCCGATGCCTTCCACGGCATATTCCACCGGATCTTCGACGGTGAGGATATTGCGCGTGCCATCGTTCAGCCGCTTGAGACCAGCATATAAGGTCGTCGTTTTACCCGACCCCGTTGGTCCTGTGACCAAGATGATGCCATTGGGTTCGGCCAATGCCTCATTGAGGATTTTGAGCGTTTCTTCCGACATGCCAAGCAAATCGAGCGATATGCCTGCATTTTCCTTGTCCAAGATACGCATCACGACGCGTTCGCCAGCGCGGCTCGGCAGGGTCGACACACGCACATCGACAAGCTTGCCACCCAGCGTCAGACCGATACGGCCATCCTGCGGAATGCGGCGCTCGGCGATGTCGAGGCGCGCCATGACCTTGATACGGCTGACGACAACCGGTGCGACATTAGCGGGCAAGCGGAGGCGTTCCTGCAACACACCGTCGGCGCGCATGCGAATGACCAGGCCCGTTTCATATGGCTCGACGTGAATATCGGATACGCCCTGGCGGACAGCCTCTGCAATGATGCCGTTGATTAAACGAATGACGGGCGCGTCATCGGCGCTGTCGAGCAAATCATCTGCGCTCGGCAACATATCGGACAGCAAGTCGCCATCGTCCGTGCCGATTGAGCCAGCCATCGCTGCGGCGCTGCCGTCCATGGCGTAATGGTCGGACAAATAACGGTCAAAGGTCACATTGTCCGCCATTTCGACATCGAATGGCATCGACAGATAGCGCCGGACCTCCAACAACATCAGCGGATCAGCGCCCTCACGCATCGCAACCACAATGCGACCATCGCTTTCATGCCGCAGCACCAGACCATGCGCCTTGGCAAAGGCATAAGGCAAATCGAGCAGAGGCGCGATCAAAGCCGGTGCAATGGCGACATCGGGATCAGCGGAAATATTGGAAGTTTGGTCGGTCGTCTCCTCATGCGATGTCATGATTGCGCACCCTCAGTGGTCGAAGAGACCGCGCTTGCGGGAACCTCCGCCGGTTGCAACGGGCCACCTGTCTGGGGCCGGGTCAAATTGCCATCGGCACCGATCATGATGTCATTTGTTCGCACATCTGGCGCCACGGGCGGCACAGTGCCCATATAATCGCGCAGCAATTCGTCGATGCTTGGTTCGGCATCTGGATTGCGCGTCAACTGCATGTCCCGGACATAGTCATAACGTCGTGCCGTCAACCGGTCGCCATCTTCGCGGCTACGCAAGATGGTCGGGCGAATGAAGACCATCAAATTGGTTTTGCTGCGGCTGCGGCTGCGCGACTTGAACAGTTCGCCAATGAGCGGAATGTCGCTCAACAAAGGGATACGCTCAATCGTGCGGCGCTCATCATCATTGAGCAAGCCGCCAATGGCAAGCAATTGTCCGTCACCAACGGTCAACGTCGTTTCAAACTCGCGCTTGTTGAGGATGAGGTCACTGGAGCGCGATGACACCGGCCCTGCAACGCTCGACACTTCCTGTTTAAGGAACAACTTCACATCGCCCTGCGCGTTCACTTGCGGGGTCACCTCAAGCTTGATGCCAACTTCCTGACGCTGAACCGTGCGGAAAGCGTTTTCGAAATTGGCGGACAATTGCTCGCCGGTGCTCACGGGCACTTCTTGACCAACGAGGAACTTCGCCTTTTGGTTATTCAACGTCACGATATGCGGCGTCGCCAGCAAGTTGGACTCGGTGTCGGCTGCAATCGCATTGATAATCGTGCCGAAGATCGCATTGTTACCGATGTCCAGCGCAAAACCACCAAAGCCGCCTGTGGCGCTCAGGATCGACGCAGCCGCTGCTTCCTGCAGGCTGTCACCCAGCGCGCTGTTCGTTGCAGTCGTGGTCGTATTGCCATTCACCGTCGTGGTGGTGCGCGTCAGTTCTTCGGCGCCAATTGCGCCCGCAATCGTCAGGATATTGGGTGAGGCATTGGCGTAATTTGTCGCCGCAAATGGTGCATCCTTGCCACCGACAAGGAATTGTACGCCAAGCTTTTTCGCCGCTTCATTGCCGATTTCAACAACGATTGCCTCAACCAGAACCTGTTCGGGACGTGTGTCCAGCTGACGGATGAGCTCGCCCAACGTGCGTTGCATTTCGGGGTTTGCGGCGATGATAAGGGCGTTGGTCCCTTCATAGCGGGTCACCACAACGGGGCCACGGCCACCAATGCCATTGGAGCCGGTTCCCGACGAAGATGCAACGATAGGCGCAGCGACAGCGGCAGCGCCGCCGCCTGCAGCTGGCGCAGAAACAGGTGGCACGTTACTAGATGCAGACGATCCGCTCTGCCCGCCAATCAGCGACTGGACCGTCTCCAGCAAGGTTGCGGCATTGGCATGCTCAAGCCGGTACACGCGAATTTCAGCGCCCGATTGTGCGCGGGCATCCAATTCCTTCGCCATCGCGGCAAAGCGCGCAACCGACGTCGGATCACCACGCAGCGCTATGGCATTGCTGCTATCAATGGCCGCGATGGAAACAGGTGGCCTCGCACCCTCGCCGCCGCCTTGACCAGCCAGCCCCTGAAGCGCGGTGGCAATTTCACGCGCACCGGCATTATCGAGCGCGACAATCTGGGTCGCGGCGCTGTCGCGGTCAATCTGACGCAGCAAATCGCGGATGCGACGAATATTGTCGGCATAATCTGCAACCACAAGGCTGTTGGCACTCTTGTTCGCTGTCAACGAACCTTCGCGGCTGACCAATGGGCGCAGCGTTTCCACAGCTGAGGTGGCGTCGATAGAACGCAGGCGGAATACTTCCGTCACAAACTGGCTTGAAGTTGCGGCCCGGCTACCGACGCGCGTCGGCTGCGTTGCAGCGCCATCGGAAGGTTGGATCCGGTAACCACCGCCACGAATTGGAATGGCGACAAGGCCATTTGCGCGCAGCGTCGACAGGAACACTTCAAAATATTCCGAACGCGACAATGGCCGGTCCGTAACCACCGAAACCTTTCCATTCACGCGGCCATCGACAATGAACGTTTGCCCCGTGACACGGGCGGCATCCTGAACAAACGCACGGATGTCGGCATCGCGCACATTCAATGTCTGCTGCGCGGCGATAGGCTGGGCAAAAACGAGCGCGCTGCATGCCAGCAAAAGGGTAAATTTACGGATCACTGTTGTTCCAGATTTAGAGCAATGGGGACCTTTGCACCGCCACGTTCAACTTCAACGCTTAAGCGGGCTCCGGGCCTGATTTGAGAAGCAATGTCCGCCGCCGAGGATACGGGGCGGCCGTTAATACCAACGACAATGTCGCCAGCCTGAAATCCGGCGAGGCGCAACATCGTACCATCATCGCGCGCCTGAAGTACGAAGCCGGTGACCCGGCCCCCTTCATTGCGCGGCGCAAAGCCGATCGACTTTTGCAGCGTCTCAGCATTCAGGCCCACGCCTGCGCTGGACGCCGGTGGCGTGGCGGACGTGCCTGATACAGATGGGCTAACCGTTTCTGCGGGTACCGACTGATCAAGATACAGCGATTCTTTGACGCCGCCGCGCGACAATATGACATGGTCGAAGGCAACTGAATCCAAGGTCACACCCGGTGCGACTTCTTCGCCAATGGCAAAACTGTTCTGCACGCCATCTTCACCCGCGATGATAGCCGAACCGCCGCCCGAACTTTCATTGGTGCGAACGCCGAACAATGTCAGGCTTAACGATGTAACATTCTGGGTGGAAGCTGCAGCCGCATCATTGCGAAAAAACGGGTCAAATCCGGCAAATAGCGCCATGCGGGCGGACTGTGGCACCACATTGACCGACGGCGCGCGCCAGTCATTGACCGGACCAACGGGCGTTATCAATATCCAGAAAAGACGCGCGGTTTGAACGGCGGTCAGCATGGCCAGAACGCCAAGGATCAGGCGACCCGCGGTCACAGACGTGACCCGGCGCGACTGAACTTTAACCCTTTCCGCCAACGATATTGCCACTGAGTCCCCCCGGACGAATCCGCATGATGGAGAAGCGTTAAGGCGCGACTGTGACTGTTAGGTGAATTATAAATTACATTTTGATGACGCGCCAAGCAGATAAGCAAGTGCGAACAAAGTTACGGCGGCACGTTCAAATGAACATGCCGCCGCAAGTTAGGGGGTTATATAACCGTTAGAAATTCAGCTCGACACCAATCGAGGCGCTGATGCCTTGTTTGTAACGGTTATAGAAAATCTTGTTCTCGCCGTTTTCCTGAAACTCCTGATATTTGGTGTTGGTCAGGTTGCGGACTTCGAATTTCAATTCAGCTTCTTTGCCGCCAAGCGTAAAGCCTTCACGCGCCACGAAGTCCAGCTGGATGCCAGGCTTTTCCTTGATATCCGGCTGGCCTGATGCACCACGGCTGGTAACCCGATCGGTCGAATAGCTGAACAAAATTGTCTGCTGCGACAGGCGCTCGGTATCTTCGAGACCGAATTGCAGATTGACCAGATGATCAGCCTGTCCGGTCAATGGCGATCCGTCGGTGAAGAAGTCGAGCGCGTTGGTGGACGATGCGTTAAACACCGCAACCGTATCACCAGGCTTCACACTGATTTTTGACTTTGTGTAGGTGTAGTTGGCAATGACAACCGCACGGCGTGTCGCAAAAAAGCCTTCATCGCCAATGGCAGAGAGATCGAAATATTTCTGCGTTTCGATTTCAACACCGTACAAATCAGCCTTCGGTGCGTTCGCGAAGCTGGTGATAACGGAGTTATCATCAAAGCTTGAGAACGACTCGATGGGGCTATCGATACGCTTGAAGAAACCGGCAACTGTGAAGCGCTGGTCACGGTCAAAATACCATTCATAGCGTGCTTCAGCATTGTACAACTGACTGTCCGTCAACAGCGGGTTCCCGCGGAACAGACGGTTAGAGTCTGTATCGTAGAAGTTCTGGAAAATCAGTTCGCGGAATTGCGGACGCGCAATGGTTTTCGACGCGCTCAGCCGGAACTTCATTTGGTCATTCATGTCCCACGTCAGCGTCGCTGCGGGCAACCAATAGCTCCGATCCAAGCTGGTAGAGGCAAGCGACGCCGTTGGCGTCGTGAACACCTGAACCGGCACAACGGTCTGTTCAGCGGTTTCGTAACGCACACCAAGGTTCAGGCTGATCGCCGGCGTAATAAACGCCTGAATTTGGCCGTACCCTGCATGGTTTAGCAAGCTTGCATCAAAGACGGGGTTTGCTTCGTTGGTATCGATCAACGCGATGTTGTAAAAATCGATAATGTCCGGTTGCAACAAAAGGTCTGGACGGAACAATGCAGGCGCAACTGGCGTGCCGCCGGGCGCGACAAACTGGAAGTCACGACGTTCGGTACGACGAACGGTGTCCGAATAGGCATAGCCTATCGTAGCGGTAATATCCGGCGTGACCTTTGCCGACAAATCCAAACCACCGGCCCACAGATTTTCATTCAGATAGGAATAGCTGACTTCGGCGCTTCCCTGCTGACCGTTGTTAAGACGGTTGA
>CALDKP010000136.1 GCA_937898535.1 uncultured Sphingomonadales bacterium
CCTTCCGATCTCACCCATGGTGTAGTTGCGCACATGGCCAATATGGATGCGGCCCGATGGATAGGGAAACATTTCCAGGACATAGGCGCGTGGCTTGGTCGAGTTATCGTCCGCAACAAAGCTGCTGCGTTCTTCCCAAATCTTTTGCCACCGCGCGTCGGCGACGTGCGGGTTAAAACGCTCAACATTCGTCATAACAATTATCCGGTGATTGAAGACCGGCGAAGGTCACGTGCCTTGGTAAGGATGACCGCCTCAAGCTTTTGAACGGTTGCGGCACGCAGCGGTGCGGCGACCCACTGGCCATTTTGCGAGACTTCACGGCTGCCGGCGACGCGCAGGGCATCGGCACGCAAATCTTGATCAAGGATCGAAATGGTCAGTTTAACGCGTTCGCCAGGGCTTTGCGGGTTCACATACCAATCGGTGACAATGACACCGCCCGACGAGTCGGTTTGCAGCAACGGCATGAAGGACAAGGCATCCAGCGATGCGCGCCACAGATAGCTGTTTACGCCGATCGTGGTGACTTGGCTGGCCGCGAGATCCGCCTTCGGACGCTCCCGTCCGCCACAGCCGGACAGCAGCCCCAAGCTTAACAGGCTGCCGGTCGCAATAATGAGTGCCAAGCGGTTGGTGCGCATAAAATGTCCTTGAACTATGAATATCGGAAACCTCTATAGCGGCTTGCTGTCCGGAGCAAGCTTTCTGGCTGCTGAACGGCGCGCAATTAATGCTGTGCTCATCTTCGTCCCGCTAAGTGATTGTGGACATCATGCAACATTCGGTCAAAAATCACGTTATTCGAACGATAAAATGGATCGGCCTCTTTTGAATCCCCAAAAGCAGGCGTATAGAAATTCCAGATAGAGGAGTCGGTAAGCGAATATCATGGACGTGAAGCGGGCATATAAGCGGAAATACGCGACTATTGCGGCAGCATTGCTAGCAACGGGTTCGCTCGCGGTGTCGCCTCTTGTTGTTCCTGCTTTTGCTGCAAAGGCTCTCTCGCAGGAGCCATCAACCGGGCCAAGCTGGATTTCGATGTTCACGCCTGCGGGTGGTGACAGTGTTTTGGCACAGAAATTCTCGGCCGCACGCATTGAACCAAATGCACGTTTCCCATTTACGCCCGTAAACGCCGGTGACAGCCGCACAATCACAGTCGCAGCGCGCGCAAATTCGCGTTTGACCGCTGGCGCCGTTTCCATCCGCAATGCGCTGGCATCTAGCGAAGTCGGTGCGGGCAAGGGTCTTCGTCTTTCGGCGGTGGACTATCGTTTGACAGCATCGAAGGGCTGGCAAGGCTTTGCTTTGCCTGCTGCACAGCGTCGCACAGTTAAAGCACCGTTGAGCGAGCTTGGAAAAAGCAGCTTCTCGTTGGATGAAACCGCAAGCAAACCAAGCAAGTTCAGCACAAATATCAAATTGGACCAGAGCCGCGAATTGGCACCGCCAGCACGCGGCAGCGCAGCGTCGGGCGATTATAAGCTTGATGTGGGCGGAAGCTTCTCCATCAGCCGTAAAATCGACGTGACCGCCGGTGTCCGTTATGCCAGCGAAAATGACCGCGTCATTCCGTTGGCGGACAACCGCAAGGACAGCGAAGCTGTCTATGTTGGAACCAAAATCCGCTTCTAAGCGGTCTTTTTCTTAAAAGCATCGATCGCCGCCCAACCGTGGATCAACCGCGGCGAGAGCATCTGTGCGTTTCGGCGGTTCATTCCGCCAAGCGCGATGATGCGGCTAGGCGAAGCCAGTTTTGCGAGCCGGTTAAAGGATAGCGGCCCGAGCGGTCGCGCGCCGGGGTGACTGTTTGTTGCGAAAATGGGTGATAGGAACACAAGGTCTGGGCGTGCGGCCTTCACGCCTGCAATTTCACGCGCATCATGGACTGGCGCGCTGTGGAGCAATCGCGACGAGCGACGGCTTCTTTGATGAAAACCATCGGCGTGCCAGCGTATCGCCGTCCGCTCGTCCCCCGCCAGCAGCAGAACATGCCCGCGCCGCCGACACATGTGCATGACCTGCCCGAACAGAAATTTTCGTGCCGCCGCATCCAAATGATAATGCCGGAAGATGACGCCCGATCGTGCGGGCAGCCGCTGAATGGCGGGCAACAGGTCATCCCCCAGACGTTCGTCGGTCATCAGCCAGATCTTCGGCAGGGGGTGGCTTCGCGGCATAGTTCTGCCTATAGCGTCGCGCTATGCAGGAAGCGACACCAGAAACAACCGCCGGCCCTTTGGCCGCAATCCGTGAACGCATGGCCGCAGCCGCCAAGATGGCGCGGCGTGCGCCCGAAGACATTCATTTGATTGCCGTGTCGAAAACCCGTTCGGCCGAAGATATTGTGCCGTTGATTCACGAAGGCCAAATGCTCTTCGGTGAAAACCGCGTTCAGGAAGCGGCAACCAAATGGCCCGCGTTGAAGGAGCGCCACCCCGGCGTGCAATTGCATCTGATCGGGCAGCTTCAATCCAACAAAGCGGACGAAGCGGTTGCCTTGTTCGATATGATCCATTCGGTTGACCGGCTTTCGCTGGTGACGGCGCTTGGCAAGGCGATGGAAAAACAGGCGCGCTATATCCCGTGCTTCATTCAAGTGAACATCGGCGCTGAAGAGCAAAAGGGTGGCTGCGCGGTTTCGGAGTTGCCGGCATTGATTGCGGCGGCAAAGGACAGCGGTGTTCCATTGGCGGGGCTGATGTGCATACCGCCAGCGTCGATTGAGGCCGCGCCATTTTTTGCGTTGCTGGCCGAATTGGCTGCGCGTCATAATTTGCCGCAACTGAGCATGGGCATGTCGGAAGATTTCGACACCGCGATCATGATGGGCGCGACCTATGTCCGCGTTGGCACAGCCTTATTTGGCGAACATAGCAGCCCCGTTTAAGGCAAAGCGCGCATAGCCTGCCTTGGTTGCGACCAAGGCTTCAACCGTCTCGCCATCCGCCACGTCGCAGGCGCGCATAATCGCACTGTCCTGCACATCAAGTCCGCCGGTGAGTGCGCCAAATGCGGGCATGATGATTTTGCGCGCGCTTTTGACAAAGCACCGCCGTGCCACCATTCGCCCACGCAAGACCTGCCGGAATTTCGGGTGAAAATGCCCCGATATTTCAGGGTTGGGATCACCGCGTTGCGCTTCATGCCGAAATGTGATGCCTGACAGGCATATTTCATCGTGCGTTTTGCCGCCCCAGATACCCGACACCGCGCGGTCATGGTTCCCGGTAATCCACAGCCATTCGGTATCGCAGGTCAAGTCGACCAACAATGCCGCCGCCGATTCCGCCAGCCTCGCCTCGCCATCATCGTCGTGGAAATTATCGCCCAAGGATATGATTTTGGCTGGCCTATATTTGGTACAAAGTGCCGCGATGTCCTCAAGCGTTGCAATGCTGTCGTAGGGCGGCAGCATCTGCCCATTTAAGGCATAAGCGCTGGCCTTCTCCAAATGCAGATCCGACACAAGCAATGCATCTTGGGCAGCCCAATATAAGGCAGCCTCACCGGCCACCTCAAACAACTGGCCCCCAAATTCAAAAGCATGCGACATCGTCTGCGGCTATGCGGATTGTCCACCGGTGGCGCAAGCCGTTGTCGGCTGCATTCCTATAATGCGAGTGCCATCCGCGTTCTGGGCTCCAGCGAAACGCCCTTTGGCGGATCGAAGCCAACGCGCCGGTTGCTGAAATCAATCAGCACGCGGTCAAACAGTTTCAGCGCGTCCATGCCAAGCAAGATCGCTGGCCGATCCTGAAGGTTGAGTGCCGTGAACGCGTAATTGTCGGCGAAGGTCATCGGCATATCTTTAATGATCAGCCCCCCGACCTCGATTTCGCGAATTTGGGTATAGTCCCCGTTCAGGATCGTACCTGTTACACTGCGCATCTTCACCGGAATAAAATCAAAGACGCGATGGCGTCTGCGCAGCTTATCGCGCAGGGCGACATTGGCCATGCTGCTTTGCGCGCCGGTATCGAGAATGATGTCGACCTTTATACCATCAATCCGCGCGCTCGATAATATCATCCGGCCCGCCTTGCGCCGCGCCTGCACGACAATCATACCATTTTCGAGCTTGGTCTTGCCGCGCGTTTTACGTGACGGCAGCACATCCATTGTCTGCTGTACGAAATCGAGATGCACCCGATTGTCCTCCAGACTGTCGATACCCAAAAGCCCATATGCGTCGAGGTTCGCGCGTTCCAGACCGGGTGCCTCAACGCCCTGCAAGTTAACGGACGCGGTGGAAATACTGTCGATGAAGAAGCTGTTGACCTGATATCGTCCCGATATGGTCGCGAGCGTCAGCGTTGGGCCCGCCTCTAACGCAAGCTTGCGCGCGAGGTCATTGGCAATGACGGTCCGTTCTGCACCGGTGTCGACGATGAACGGGACGGCGTCGCTGCCGTTCACACGCACCTGCACCGTCATCCGGTCGCTACGGTCAATGCCGAACTGTTCGGTGATGGCAGCAACGTCCGATGCAGCATCAGGCATAACCTGCGGCAGCTCCTGCGCCATTGCCGATGTGCTTAAAAATAGGCCGATGAATCCAAGCGCGCTGCGTTGCATTTCAAATCTCCAATGCCGCCACAATACGCCTCTTTACGGACAGCGACAAGGCATGGCCCGTCGAACCGAATCCGCCTTTTGTCGAAGGGCGCCTGTCCACGGGTCACCCTTCGACGAAGCTCAGGGCTTCGGTTTCTTTTTACGGCGTCATCGCAATACCGGCGAGGCTTTCGGCTTCCATCAAAAGTGCGTCATCAACCGACCCCTGCGCCACACTCTCGCGGCCAATCATCACCAGCAACGGGACAGCGAGTGGGCTGACGCGTTCAAGGTCCACATGCAGCATTGTATCGGCGGCGCGGTCCAACAAATCACCAAGCCGCCCAACGTCGGTCAACCGAGTGCGCGCGTCGGCCCACGCCGCCTCAAGCAGCAGATGGTCGGGCTCATATTTGCGCAGCACATCGTAAATAAGGTCAGTGGAAAAGGTAACCTGCTTGCCCGTCTTGCGCTTGCCCGGATGCTGCCGTTCGACAAGGCCACTGATCACCGCGACCTCGCGAAACGCGCGCTTCAATAAATAGCTCGATTCCACCCACTCGGTGAATTCATCCGCCAAAATGTCGGAGGAGAATAACGGAGCCGGATCGGTAATCGGCTTCAGGCTCCAGACACCCAAGGCATAATCGCTGGCGACAAAGCCCATGGGCATCAGGCCACGGCTTTCCATGCGGCGGGTGATCAGCATGCCCAGCGACTGGTGCGCGTTCCAGCCTTCAAACGGATAGGTCACCATATAATGACGTTTGTCGTGCGGGAATGTCTCGACCAGAAGCTGGCCGGGCTTGGGCATCTGGCTGCGATAGGCCTGCATCTCCAGCCACTCGCGCACCTCATCCGGAAAGCGCGCCCAGCCCGGCCTATCGGCCAACATCTGGCGCACCCTGCCCGCCAGATGCGTGGTGAGCGGCAAGCGCGCACCCATATAGCTTGGGATGTTGGTCGCAGGCTTCGTCGCGGCGCGGACAATGAGGTCGAGGTCCTTGATGGATTCGACTTCAAGCGCCATGCCGGCAAAGGTGAATGTGTTGCCGGGGCTGAGTGTGGAGGCGAAGGATTCCTCCACCTTGCCCAACTTACGGCCATTGCGGAAACGGATCTCCAGCATTGGCGCATCAACAATGATACCCGCATTGAACCGGTGCTGCGCAGCAAATTGCGGGTGCGACAGCCGCCACCTGCCGTCGGGATCTTTGACCAGTTTCTTGAACCGATCATACGCCTTCAACGAATAGCCACCCGTCGCGACAAAGGCGATGACGCGGGCAAAGGTCGCGGCATCCATCGCGGAATAAGGCAGGGCAGATTGCACCTCGGCCAGCAACTGATCCTCGTCAAACGGACCCGCGCAGGCAATGCCCATGACATGCTGCGCCAAGACGTCATAACTTCCGGGGCGGAAGGTTTCCCCATCGCGCACGCCCTCGGCCACCGCGTCATAGGCGGCCTGTGCCTCCAGATACTCAAAGCGGTTGCCCGGCACGAGGATAGCCTTTGATGGCTCATCCATGCGGTGGTTCGACCGGCCAATACGTTGCAGCAGCCGTGACGATCCCTTGGGCGCGCCCATTTGAATGACGCAATCGACATCGCCCCAGTCGACACCCAGATCGAGCGAGGCTGTGCACACCAACGCGCGCAGCTTGCCGTCGGCCATTGCGCCTTCGACCTTGCGGCGTGCCTCAATCGACAGCGATCCGTGGTGAATGCCGATGGCATATTTGGGCTCATTCGCGTCCCACAATTTCTGGAAGATAAACTCAGCGAGGAAGCGCGTGTTGCAGAAAATGAGCGTGATTTTGTTGCGGCCAATTTCGTCGATCAGCTGCGGTATCGCATGCTGCCCGCTGTGCCCCGCCCATGGCACGCGCCCTTCGGGCAGGAGGATGCTTAGGTCAGGTTCTGCCGCAGCCTCGCCTTCGACCAAGCGCACTTGGTCAATGTCACCATAAGGCGCGAGCCATGCGCGATAGTCGTCGGGATCGGCGACGGTGGCCGATAGGGCAACGCGCTGCAAATCGGGTGCGAGGGTTTGCAGACGCGCAAGCGAAAGGCTAAGCAGATCGCCGCGCTTGCCATTGGCGAATGCGTGCACCTCATCGATGATCACGCGCTTGAGCGTCGAGAACATATGCACGCTATCTTCGTGGCTGAGCAACAGCGACAATGATTCGGGCGTAGTCAGCAATATATGTGGCGGTTTCACCCGCTGCCGCGCCTTGCGGTCCGACGGCGTATCGCCCGTACGCGCCTCGACGCGAATGGGTAGGCGCATTTCCTCGATTGGCATCAAAAGATTGCGCCGAACATCGACCGCGAGTGCCTTGAGCGGGGAGATGTAAAGCGTGTGCAGGCCGCTCACCGGCGTTAACGTGTTTCCTAGCGCAGGCTGGGATCCAGTCCCCAATGAGGAGCCGTTTGATAATGTCTGGACTCCGGCCTGCGCCGGGGAACGCATGTCTTCAATTAATTCGGCCAGCGTCGGTAAAAATCCAGCCAGCGTCTTGCCCGCACCTGTCGCGGCGACGAGCAACGCATGCCGCCCCCCACGCGCTGCCTCCAGCATCTCCAGCTGATGCCGCCGCGGCGTCCAATCGCGTGCAGCGAACCAGTCGGTGATGATGGAAGGTAAAGTCGCGGGCAAAGTCACAAGGGGCTTAATGCCCTGCTTGTTCCCCGCGTTCCAGTCCCGACGCTGCCAATTGTGCATCAATCTGCGCCATGAGCCGTTCGAGGCCCTCTTCGGAGGACGCCTCGGCACGCGCGACCAATACGTCCTGCGTGTTTGATGCGCGCAGCAACCACCAGCCATCGGGCGTGTTCACGCGCGCGCCGTCGGTGTTGTTGACGTCGGCGCCATCCGCCGAAAGCCGCGCGAGAACTTCGTCGATCACCGCGAACTTGCGGGTCTCATCGACCTGAAAGCGCATTTCGGGGGTGTTGATCATGACGGGCATATCGCCGCGCAGTTCCGTGACGCTTTTGCCGAGCTTGGCCGACGCCGCCATGAGACGCACCGCCGCGTAAATCGCGTCATCAAAGCCATAATATTCATGCTTGAAGAAGATGTGACCAGACATTTCGCCCGCCAGTGGCGATCCTGTTTCCTTCATTTTGGACTTAATCAGGCTGTGGCCGGTTTTCCACATCAGTGGCTGACCACCAAGTTGCTCTACACGGTCAAACAGCGCCTGCGACGCCTTCACATCGGCGATAATCGTGGCGCCCGGGACATCGCCCAGCACGTCTTGCGCATAAATTTGCAGCAATTGGTCGCCCCAGATAACGCGCCCCTCGCCATCAATCGCGCCAATGCGGTCGCCATCGCCGTCAAAAGCCACTCCGAAATCGAGCTGCTTTTCCGCGACAAGCTTTTGTAAATCGACCAAATTTGCAGGGTCGGTAGGGTCGGGATGATGATTAGGAAACTGGCCATCAACGTCCACAAACAAAAGATGGTGCTCACCGGGTAACATCTTGACCAGCTTTTCAATTGCCGGTCCCGCCGCCCCGTTGCCTGCGTCCCAACCGATGCGAAATGCCTTTTGCGGCGCCGCCTCGGCCACGCGGGCGACATATTGGTCAAGGATATCCAGATGCTCGGAAGTACCAGATCGGAAGAGCGTCGTGTAGGGAAAGAGTGTCTTCGCCTGTGTAGATCT
>CALDKP010000137.1 GCA_937898535.1 uncultured Sphingomonadales bacterium
CCCTTGTCCACCCCGTCCGCCACCCCGCTCCTGACCACCCCGCTCACCCAGGCGCACATCGACTTGGGCGCGCGGATGGTCGAGTTTGCCGGCTATCATATGCCGATCCAATATGAAGGCATCATGGCCGAACATATTTGGACGCGCGAGAACGCAGGGCTATTCGACGTCAGCCATATGGGGCAGCTGATGCTGACCGGCGACGGCGCGGCCGAAGCGCTTGAGGCGATGGTGCCCGGCGACATATCCGCGCTTAACGAGGGCAAGATGCGTTACTCGCTGCTTCTGGATGAAGACGGCGGCGTGCTGGACGACATGATGATTACGGCTGTGCCTATGGGGCTGTATGTGGTCGTCAATGGCGCGGTGAAATGGGATGATATGGGCCATCTGCGGGACCATTTGCCCGATGAGATCACCATCAACCATATGGATGACCGCGCATTGCTGGCGTTACAAGGTCCAAAGGCCGTGGATGCGCTAGTCCGCGTCGTTCCCGGCGTCGACGCGCTCTATTTCATGGAAGCGGGGTCATTTTTCTGGGGACCCAAGACCGATCCTGAGCCGCTGTGGATCAGCCGTTCGGGGTACACCGGCGAAGATGGCTTCGAAATTTCGGTTCCTGCGGCCCATGCAAAGGCACTTGCGGACCAAATCTGCGCGCAGCCTGAAGTAAAGCCCATTGGCCTTGGTGCACGCGATTCCTTGCGGCTTGAGGCGGGATTGCCGCTGTACGGCCATGACATGAACCCCGAATTTGACCCTGTCGAAGCCAGCGCCGCATTCGCAGTGTCGAAGCGCCGCCGTGCCGAGGGCGGGTTTTTCGGGTCTGACCGCATCCTGAATGCCTTGGCCAATGGCCCCGCACGCAAGCTCGTTGGGCTTTCGGTCGAGGGCAAGATGCCCGTGCGCGAAGGCGCACCTGTTTTTGCAGGCGATATGCAAGTCGGCGTCATTACGTCCGGCGGATTTGGCCCAAGCGTCGGCGCGCCGATTGCCATGGGCTATATTGACGCTGGCCATAACGCAACCGGCAGCACGCTTGAGGCGGAGGTGCGCGGCAAGCGCGTGTCCGTCACCGTTTCATCCTTACCCTTCGTCCCACATCATTATCATCGCAAAGGAGCGCACACATGACCCGTTATTTCACCGAAGATCATGAGTGGATCGACGTCGATGGCGACAGCGCCACGGTCGGCATCACCGACTATGCACAAAGCCAGTTGGGCGACATCGTGTTCGCTGAAGTCCCCGCCACCGGCGCGACGCTGAAAAAAGGCGGCGATGCTGCGGTTGTGGAATCGGTCAAAGCCGCGTCAGATGTCTATGCACCGGTCAGCGGCACCGTGATTGAAGGCAATGATGCGTTGGAAGGCGACCCCGCGCTGGTGAACAGCGATCCCGAAGGCGAGGGCTGGTTCTTCAAAATCACGCTCAGCGACACCAGCGAACTCGACAGCCTGATGGACGCCGCCGCGTATAAGGCATTTGTCGACGGTCTATGAAGACCTACCTCGCCCTCATTGTGCCACTGGCAATTCTGGCAGGCTGCGCCAAGCCAGTGCCGAAAAACCCGGTTTTGGTCGCGGATGTTATTGACAATATCCACGCTTGGGATGGTGAAACCGTTACCGTTCACGGCTGGCTCGGGCAGTGCCAGCGGCTTAGCTGCAACCTTTACTCGAGTTTATCCGATGCGATAATCGTCGCTTCGCAAAGGCCCGAACAAGCCAAGCTTAGTGCTGCGATAGACGGAATTTCCATCGGTTCGACCAAGAAATTCGATCAGGCTGCCGCTCCGCTACAATTTAGCGAGGTCACTGTTCGCGGAATAGTGAGCGATGAGTGCCACGGCTGGATGGTCGATTGCATGGATAGAGCTTCAGATATTTACCCAATATCGATCAAATCAATTTCTCCCATAAAGGTGAACTGAAATGCGTTATCTACCGCTCACCCCATCCGACCGTCAGGCCATGCTTGGTGTCATCGGGGCAAAATCGATCGATGATTTGTTCGCCGATGTGCCTGCGGAGGCGCAACTGGACGGGCAGATCCATGGCTTGCCCAACCATGCCAGCGAAATGGCGGTGGAACGGCATTTTTCAAATCTCGCGCGGCAAAACATGACCGCGTCGCACACGCCCTTCTTTCTGGGGGCAGGCGCGTACAAGCATCATGTCCCTGCAAGTGTTGACCATATCATCCAGCGCGGCGAATTCCTGACGGCTTATACGCCGTATCAGCCCGAAATCGCGCAGGGCACGCTGCAAATGCTGTTCGAATTCCAGACGCAGGTTGCGCGGCTGTTCGGTTGCGATGTTGCCAACGCATCGATGTACGATGGTTCGACCGCATGTTGGGAAGCCATTGGCATGGCTGGCCGCATCACGAAGCGCAGCAAAGCGGTCCTCTCGTCGGGGCTGCACCCGCATTATGTCAGCGTGGCCAAAACGATGGCGCAATATACCGGCGATACGCTCGATACTGCCTTGCCGGAGCTTTCGTCTGCCACCGATAGCGCACGCTTGCTGGGTGCCATCGACGACCAAACAAGCTGCGTTGTTGTGCAGTATCCCGATATTCTGGGCCGGATCGAAGATGTGTCGGCGATTGCGGCCAAGGCGCATGAACATGGCGCGCTGCTGATTGCTGTGGTTACGGAGCCTGTCGCCTTGGGTGCAATCAAGGCGCCGGGTGAAATGGGCGCAGACATTGTTGTGGGTGAGGGGCAGTCGCTTGGCGTCGGTCTTCAGTTTGGCGGACCTTATGTCGGGCTGTTTGCGTGCAAGGAAAAGTTCGTTCGCCAAATGCCCGGTCGCTTGTGCGGTGAGACTGTGGATGCCGAGGGCAAGCGCGGTTTCGTGCTGACGCTGTCCACGCGCGAACAGCATATTCGCCGTGAAAAGGCGACGTCAAATATCTGCACAAATTCAGGCCTTTGTGCATTGGCCTTTAGCATTCACCTAACATTGTTAGGTGAAAAAGGGCTGCGCGGTTTGGCGGAACTCAATCACGGGCTTGCGGTTCAAGCCGCCGACCGGCTTTCGCAAATCGCTGGCGTTGAAGTCGTCAACGACACATTTTTCAACGAATTCACCTTGAAGCTGCCAAAGGAAGCCCGCCCCGTCGTGCGGGCATTGGCCGACCGGAGAGTCTTGGGCGGCGTTTCCTTAGGGCGTTTGTATCCCGATGTAGACGCGCTCGCCAATGGACTGGTCGTCGCGGTGACCGAAGCCGCGACCATGGAGGATGTGGAAACATTTGCCGCCGCATTGCAGGAGGTGTTGGCATGAGCACAATCAATCAAAGCGGTTGGAAGCCCGAAATGGGCAGCGCAGGCGAAACCGGCCCCGCGACCTATACCGGCAACAAGGCGCTGATGCTGGAAGAGGCTTTGATTTTCGAAATCGGCACGACCGGAACTACCGGCGTTGATCTGGCCGACGCACCGAAGGTCACGCCGCGCCTTGGCAATTTGGCCCGTCATCGCGACATTGGCCTTCCCGGCCTGTCTGAACCCGAAACGGTGCGGCATTATACGCGCCTTAGCCGTCAGAATTATGCCATCGACTTGGGCTTCTTCCCGCTGGGCAGCTGCACGATGAAGCATAACCCGCGGCTGAATGAAAAAGTCGCGCGGATGGAAGGCTTTGCCGATGTCCACCCGCTGCAGCCCGTTGAAACGGTGCAAGGTGCATTGGCGGTGATAAACGAGCTGGCGGTTTGGCTGATAAAACTTACCGGCATGCATGGCGTAGCCATGACGCCGAAAGCGGGCGCGCACGGCGAACTGTGCGGCATCCTTGCTATCAAAGCTGCACTCGAAGCGCGCGGCGACCCGCGCAGCGTTATCCTCGTCCCCGAAAGCGCGCATGGCACCAACCCGGCGACGGCGGCCTTTGCCGGTTATGCGGTCGAGAATATTCCGGCCACGTCGGAAGGCCGCGTCGATTTGGCTGCGCTGGAGGCACGGCTTGGTCCTGATGTTGCTGGCGTGATGATCACCAATCCCAACACCTGCGGCCTGTTCGAGCGCGACATGAAAGCGATCTCAGATGCGGTCCATGCCGCCGGTGGCTATGTCTATTGCGATGGCGCGAACTTTAACGCCATCGTCGGCCGGGTACGCCCGGGCGATCTCGGTATCGATGCGATGCACATCAACTTACATAAGACTTTCTCTACCCCGCACGGTGGTGGCGGTCCGGGTTCGGGACCGGTCGTTTTATCGGAAGCATTGTCACCTTATGGTCCGTTACCATTTACCGAGCGTCACGCAGACGGGCACTATACGCTGGTCGAAGAAGAAACGGCCAACGAGCGCCATCCGCACAGTTTCGGCCGCATGACGGCCTTCCATGGCCAAATGGGCATGTTCACGCGCGCTTTGTCCTACATCATGTCGCATGGTGCCGATGGTTTGCGTCAGGTTGCCGAAGACGCAGTGTTGAACGCCAATTACATCTTGCGCAGTCTTGAGGATGTGCTTGATGCGCCCTTTGCGCATAGCGGGCCATGTATGCATGAGGCGTTGTTCAGCGACAATGGCATGGCTGAGGGCTTCTCCACGCTCGATATCGCCAAGGGCCTGATTGACGAAGGTTATCACCCGATGACGGTCTATTTCCCGCTTGTCGTGCATGGCGCGATGTTGATTGAGCCGACTGAGACCGAAAGCAAGGCCACGCTTGACCAGTTTATCGGCGCGATGCGCTCGGTCGTGCAACGGGCAAAAGCAGGGGATCCCATGCTGAAATCTGCGCCGCATCACGCGCCACGTCGCCGCCTGGATGAAACCCAAGCTGCGCGTAAGCCCGTGCTTATATGGCGCGAACCCGAACAGGCAGTTGCGGCGGAATGACATCGCCGCAGCCTTTTGTGTTTGAACGCGGCCCCGAGGTAAAGCGGCACGCGCCAGCGACTGTGCGGAATCGCGATGCGATAGGGGAAGCGCTTGCAAAACTGCTTCCAGAGAGCGGGCTCGTGCTGGAAATTGCGAGTGGCACAGGCGAACATGTCGTGCACTTTGCCAAGCTGTTCCCCGCGTTGACATGGCAGCCAACCGACCCCGATCCCATCGCTGTGGCGTCGATTGACGCCTGGCGTGCGGATGAGAATGCGGCGAATGTCTTACCTGCGATGTTGCTGGATGCCGCGTCCGACTGGCCCATTACTGAGGCCAATGCGGTGCTGTGCATCAACATGGCGCATATCAGCCCATGGGCGGCTACGGTTGGATTGCTGCGCAATGCCGCCCGAACGCTTGGCCCGCCCGATCCGCTGTGTATCTATGGGCCATTCCGCCAGCGCGATGTTCCCCTTGCGGAGAGCAATGCGGCATTTGATGCGTCATTGCGCCAACAAAACCACGAATGGGGTCTGCGCTCCGTGGAGAATATCAGCGAAACCGCCGGTGAGAATGGCTTGCGTCTCGACCAGATCGTCGAAATGCCCGCAAACAATCTGTTGCTGGTCTTCCGTGCCTAGGTCCTGACCCTAGCCAGTCAAATCGGTCCGCTCAATTTTGGCGATGGGTGAACGCTGACGGATACGCGTTCCGGTCACGTCATTTTCATATTGCGCGGTCAGCGAATAACGCTCGATGGCGTAAATTCCGGGTGTGGCACTATCGCTTTCCGCCTTTAACGGCGCATAAATGCGGGTTTTAATCGCCTTCAGAACAACGTCGGTCCAATCGGTGCCACCTTCGCTGCGCAATATTTCGGGTTCATCGACCTTGCCGTCGGCGCCAATCCAGAAACCAATATCGACCCAGCGTTTTTCAACGACCTGTGTGCCGATCCGGTTGAGATCGCTGCCACCGGCCATCGCGCGCGCGGCCTGTGCCTCGTTCATTTCAATCGGCTTGGAATGCAGCAGGACGGGCCGTTCTGTGCCACCCATCGCGGCATAGCGGGCAATCAGCTTGTCGGTGGTTTCGTTATTGCCGCCGTTGCGGTCCATGCGTGATTTCAGGACCTCAGCAACAATCTTGAATTCCTCAGCTCCGCCGGTGGGCTCTTTCAAGAATAGGTCAATTGCTTCGGCGGCGTCTTTGCGGCGATATGCTGTCTTTTCTGTTTCCGCGCGCTGCACCCGCAAAGACAGGTCGCGGACACGGGCAATCGCAGCAATTTGGGGAAGGCCAGCGGAAAGCGCGCGCCTTTCGATTTCCAGATATTTGTCGCTGGCTTCTTCCAGATAGCCAAGCTTCAAACGCGAGTCCGCGACTTCAATTTCCGCGCTGAATACACGAAAGTCAGTTGGCTTAAGCGCGCCTTTCAATGTGTCGCGCATATCGAGCACGGACAGCCGATAAATATCGGATTCGCCCAAATGTGCCGCCACATTGCCGTTTGCGCGCAGCAAATCGGAAACTTCGATCGGGAACTGCTCTTTATGTTTGCGATTGCGGCCAAGCGCGTTTGCCAAAGTCGCACGCGCATCGCGATAATCGCCTTCGACAAATTGGTTTTCCGCATGCGCCAGCGTCGCTTTGATATCCTGATCGGGTGGGCATTTACGCGCCAGACAGGCTTTTAAATCCGCCTCGGTGTCCTTCAATGAACGCGCCGTTACGACGATTTCACGCTTCGATTCATTCTGCGCGGCAACAGGCAAGCTGACCCCAGCCAACAAGAGAACAGCAGTCAGTTGAAACGTTTTCGGCATGAGAGAATCCTCGCATTCAAAGGGGGAGGCCGAGACGTAATCCGTTTGTTGACATGTGGCTATAATCTCTCGACAAAAAGCATCCGGGCCTCTGCCAAACGCGGCCCGATCTTGGGAGAGATGACATGGCGGTGGCCGATTTTGACATATTGACCTTTGACGGGTTTCTGACCCTTTGGGCAAAGGATCGTCCCGATTGGCCAGCGTTATCGCAAGATGACCACGCTTTTACATATGGCGGGCTCGAAGAACACACTGCGAAAATCGCGTCGATGCTGATGGCTATGGGCCTTAAAAAAGGCGACCGCATTGCGTGGATTGGCAAAAACAGCGACCTGTATTTTTCGCTCTTTTACGGAGCGGCACGCGTTGGCATCGTCATGGTGCCGATTGGCTGGCGGCTTGCCCCTGCCGAATGGGCATATATTGCGAAAGACACCGGCGCGCGCGTTTTGTTTGCGGGGCAGGGGTTTGACGCGGGCGTTCAGGCACTTGCCAGCGACATTCCGGGTGTTGAACATGTCATTGCAGAGGATGACGCGCGACGGATGATCGACGCGACCCCGCGCGCTGCGTTTGAACCGGCTGGCCCCGATGATGCCGCGCTGCAGCTGTACACTTCAGGCACGACCGGCAATCCCAAGGGCGCCGTGCTGTCGAACCGCAACCTGTTTGCCCTGCGCAAGCATTCTGCCGATTCCGATCATGCCTATACCAAATGGGATGATGATGAAGTCGTCCTTATCGCTATGCCCTGCGCACATATTGGCGGGACGGGGCTTGGCATCATGGCAATGGCGTCTGGCTTGCCGGGGTTGGTTCAGGCGGAGTTTTCGCCTGATGCGGTTTTTGACGCGATTGAAAAAGGCGGCGCGACGCGGTTGTTCATTGTCCCTGCCGCCTTGCAAATGATGGTCAATCACCCGCGATGCCGTTCGGTGGATTACGGCCGCCTGAAATATATCCTTTACGGTGCGGCGCCGATTCCGCTCGAGCTGCTGCGACAATCTATGGATGTGTTCAACGCGCAGTTCATCCAAGTATATGGCATGACCGAAACGACGGGCA
The DNA here is from genome assembly GCA_937898535.1 of uncultured Sphingomonadales bacterium. GTDB lineage: Bacteria > Pseudomonadota > Alphaproteobacteria > Sphingomonadales > Sphingomonadaceae > Sphingorhabdus_B. The sequence goes on from CALDKP010000137.1 coordinate 7,744, forward strand.
CCATCTGCATGCTGCCGCCCGAAGACCATGACCCCAATGGCAACATAAGGATGCGGTCGGCCGGAAAGCCTTTGCCCGGCGTTGATTTGCGTATTGTCGATGGCGCAGGCAATGACATGCCGGTCGGAGAGGTCGGTGAAGTGTGGACGCGGTCTTCGAACAATATGATCGGCTATTGGAATTTACCCGACGCAACCAAAGGCACGGTCGCTGACGGCGGCTGGATCAAAACGGGTGATGCCGGATATCTGGACGAAGACGGCTATTTATACATTCACGACCGCGTGAAAGACATGATCATCACAGGCGGCGAAAATGTTTACCCCGCTGAGGTCGAGAGCGCGATCTACGGCCACCCCGATGTGCTGGACGTCACCGTCATCGGCATCCCGCACGACAAATGGGGCGAAACCGGCTGTGCGGTGGTGGCGCTGAAGCCCGACGGGACAGTGACGCTCGCCGAGTTGATCGCGCATTGCGGTGACAAGCTGGCGCGCT
>CALDKP010000138.1 GCA_937898535.1 uncultured Sphingomonadales bacterium
GAAGACACTCTTTCCCTACACGACGCTCTTCCGATCTGCTTCGACAACGCCACCAACTCCGCCCAGGCCGCTCCGGCCCGGATTTCCATGGTCCTGCCGCTGCCCGCGGCGACCCGTGACGCGATCTATGTCGCCGTATCCACCGACACCGGCTCGTTCCAGTATCCCTCGACCACCGCCGACACCTACCGGATGGCCGCGGATCTGATCGACGCCGGCCTCGACGTCGGCGGGATCAATTCGCTCACCTACGACAACCATCCGTTCCGCCGGGTCGAGCTGATGCGCTCGCTGCTCAACACGCTGGAACTCTCCGAGTGCGGCCTCGTCGCGATCTTGGATGCGGACAAGGAAGGTTTCCTGCGCAGCGAAACGTCGCTCATTCAAACCATTGGCCGCGCCGCACGGAACGTCGAAGGCCGCGTTATCCTATATGCCGACCGGATGACGGGAAGCATGGAGCGCGCAATTCGCGAAACCGACCGCCGCCGCGAAAAACAACATGCCTATAATATCGAACATGGCATCACGCCTGCGACCATCAAGCGCGATATTCACGATATCGTTGCCGACACCGCCAGCCGCGATTCGGTGCTGGTCGAAATTGACGCTGACGGCGCCAATAATCTCGTTGGCCACAATCTGCGCGCCTATATCGACGAACTTGAAAAGAAGATGCGTGCCGCCGCTGCGGATCTTGAGTTTGAGGAGGCCGGACGTCTGCGCGATGAAATTCGTTCATTGGAAGCAACCGAGCTTGGCCTGCCGCACCAGCAACATGTCGCCGCCCCGCGCGGCCGATCGACGGAAGGTCAGCCCGGCACACGCAAAATGCGGTACGGAAAAACGCAACGGAAATTCGGCAAATAAGGCTTAGCTTTTAAGCAGCTTTGCCATCCGCGTTTTCAGTTGAAGAGCCGAATGAGCGCCGAAACTCCGGCTAGGCCAAGGATGCCGGCGACAAAACTACGCCACATCGCTGGCGGTACCTTGCCAAAGGATTTTGCGCCCAGCCAGTTGCCCGCCAATACCGACGGAAACAGCAACAACGACAGCCACAATAAGCGTCCGTTTGCCAAGCCCAAGGCAAAGGCCGAAATCGTGCCCGCAATGGCCGTAGCGAAAAACACGAGCATCATCGATGCGCGCGCTTCCTTGGGCGGAATTGGCTGGCGCAGGTAAAAGGGTACGACAGGCGGGCCGGGCATCGCGGCAAAGCCGGTCAGGATGCCCGATGCAATCCCCGTCGCTGCGGTCTCCTTTGGTCCCGGGCGCAGTTCGCCACGTTGCGGAAGCAGGACAAGCGCAAACGCACCAATGGCAATTGCGGCAATCATCAACCGCGCAACATCAGGCGTTGTGACCTTCAGCAACAATATACCAACCGGTGTTGCAAGCATCGCAAAGGCGGCAATCATCAACGCGCTCTGCCGATGCGCGTCGGCAAATATGACCTTTATCCCAACGGGTCCAATCAGCACCTGAAGCAATATGGCAATGACGACCGCTTGGCCCGGGGTAACGATCATCCCGAACAACGGCACCAGAATGATCGCCATGCCAAAACCTGTCAGCCCACGGATATACGCAGCGCCAAAGGTCATTGCAGACAACAGCAGCAATTGCGCGGTAGCAAGGCCTGTCAGGTCGTGAATGTTCAGTGCCCCATGGCCGCATGGTCAGCGGCAGTGAGCGGCTTTTCCGCCTTCACGCCGTTTTTGTCGAGCCACGCCTGCATGTCTTTGATTTCGGCTTCCTGCGCCGCAATCACCTTTTCGGCGAGTGCGCGGACTTCGGGATCTTTGCCATGTTGCAGCGCGACTTTAGCCATTTCAACCGCGCCGACATGATGCGGAATCATGCCTTGCATAAACGCAACGTCCGCATCTTCGGCGATATTGCCCATGCCGGCATGCATTTTGTCATTGGCAGCAGCATAGCCCTTTTGCGCCGCATTGTAGCTTGCGGTGGCGTCGGCTTGTGCTTCAGTTGTTGTGGCAGCATCATCTGCAGCCGGTTTTTGGCATGCCGCCAACAGCAAGATAGCCGCGAGCGTTAAAGGAAGCGCCTTCATCACAATCTCCTTATCTGACCGAAATTTGGTTTAACGAATATCGGGCGGGGTTGCTTCATGCGACAGCATCGCGATGGCTTCATCGAGTGTCATGATGCGCTGGCCGTCGGAACCAAGGCTGCGGATGGCGACCTTGCCCTCTTCCGCCTCACGCATGCCAACGACGAGGAGATGCGGCACCTTCGCGACGCTGTGTTCGCGCACCTTATAATTGATCTTCTCGTTCCGCGTGTCGGACTCAACCCGAATGCCAGCCGCTTTCAGCTTGGCCGTAACATCATGCGCATAGCCGTCCGCTTCCGACGTAATGGTGGCCACGACCGCTTGCACCGGCGCCAACCAGACTGGGAAGCGACCGGCATAATGCTCAATCAATATGCCAATGAAGCGTTCATAGCTGCCGAAGATCGCCCGGTGCAACATGACGGGACGGTGGCGTGCGCCATCTTCACCGACATAGCTTGCGTCGAGACGTTCGGGCAGGACGCGGTCGGACTGGATCGTTCCAACCTGCCATGTGCGGCCGATTGCGTCGGTCAGATGCCACTCAAGCTTTGGCGCGTAGAATGCGCCTTCGCCGGGCAACTCTTCCCACCCAAATTCAGGCGTCGCAAGGCCAGCACGCACGACAGCGTCGCGCAGTTCATTTTCCGCCTTGTCCCAATCCGCATCCGATCCGAACCGTTGGTCGGGACGCAGCGCGAGCTTGATTGAATAAGTGAAACCAAATTCCTTGTAGACCCGGTCGGCAAGCGCACAAAATGCCTGCACTTCTTCGACAATCTGGTCTTCGCGGCAGAAGATATGCGCATCATCCTGCGTGAACTGACGTACCCGCATCAGGCCATGCAAGGCGCCATGCGGTTCATTACGGTGGCAACAGCCGTTTTCATATATGCGCAGCGGCAGGTCGCGATAGGATTTGATACCCTGACGGAAAATCAGAACGTGCGCCGGGCAGTTCATGGGCTTCAACGCCATCCAGTCGGCCTCACCCGAAATCACGGGACCCTCATCATCGACATTGGGCACTTCGTCAGGGATGACGAACATGTTGGCGCGATATTTGCCCCAATGCCCCGATTGCTCCCACTGCCGCGCGTCCATGACCTGCGGCGTTTTGACTTCTTTATAGCCAGCGCCGTCGATTGCGCGGCGCATATAGGCTTCGAGCTCGCGCCAGATCAGATAGCCATTGGGATGCCAAAAGACGGAACCATGTGCCTCTTGCTGCAAATGGAACAGGTCCATATCCTGACCCAGACGGCGATGGTCGCGCTTTGCGGCTTCCTCAAGACGCAGCAGATGCGCGTCGAGCTGCTTTTTGTTCAACCAGCCGGTGCCGTAAATGCGGCTCAATTGTGGGTTATTCTGGTCACCGCGCCAATAGGCACCGGCAACGCGCGTCAGCTTAAACGCAGCAGGATCAAGCTTACCCGTCGACGTCAAATGCGGACCGCGGCACATGTCCATCCAGTCATTGCCCGACCAATAAACCGATAGCTCTTCGCCTTCGGGCAGTTCAGCCGCCCATTCCGCCTTGAAGCTTTCGCCCGCATTTTGCCATGTCGCAATCAACGCATCACGCGCCATGACTTCGCGGCGCAGCGGCTTATCGGCAGCGATGATGGCACGCATCTTTTCTTCAATCGCGGGCAGGTCGTCCATCGTGAATGGACCACGCGATGCGGGCGCCATCACGTCATAATAAAATCCGTCATCGGTCGACGGGCCAAATGTAATTTGCGTTCCGGGGAACAAGCCCTGCACCGCTTCGGCAAGGATATGCGCAAAGTCATGGCGGGCGAGCTCAAGCGCGTCCGCCTCATCACGGCTGGTCACCAGCGCGAGCTGCGCATCGGCGTCCAGCGGGCGCGTGATGTCGCGCAATTCGCCATCCACCCGCGCTGCAATCGCAGCCTTCGCAAGGCCGGGGCCAATGGCAGCGGCAATATCCGCCGGGGTAGTGCCGCGCGCGACTTCACGGGCAGTGCCATCGGGAAGGGTAATGCGGATCATCTCGGACATGGATTTACTTGCTTTCAGCTTCGGTTTGGAACCGCCCCTTTGCCAGCCCAAACGCGAAGTCGCAACCCTGCAGCTTTGCCCTTATGCGCCATCACCTTTTCGTGCCGTGCAACGCCCAATTGCATCCTAGCCCGCAGTCTTCTCGGCGCGATAGGGCACGAAATCGCCAAGGCTACAAATGCCGCCGGTCATACCGCTGGTTCGGTCCACCAAGCGGAGAATATCACCGCGGCATTTCTGGCTGCCAAATTGTTCGGAGACGACGATATCACTGTCGCGTGCAAGGCCCGGACAAGGTGACCGCAAAACATTCTTGTACACAAGGCGGCCAGACACGCGGTAAAGCACGATATTGTCGCTGACGCGGATCATATTGTCGGCATTGAAATCACTGATGCAGGTTAACGGTTTTCCCGCGACCTTGCCGCCGATTTCCTTCATTAAGACCGCAGATTGTTTCTCGGTCAGTGGCGCGGGCGTGCGGTCCACTTGGCCGCATGCCGCAACAACCGTCAAAGGCAAAATAAGGCCAGCCAGTTTGAGGATGTGCATCAGTCTATCTCCTGAATTCACGTAGTGACATCATAGTCACGGCGTGATGAACGACAGACTATCATATAATCGCCGCCATGTGGCGTTTTTCACCTGACGTGACTTCAACGATCCTATGGCCAAGGTCGCCATCGGGCGTGCTATCCAGCACCGCCATGGCCCGTGCGCCATTTTCCATTTCGAGAATGAGCGTGGCCGGACCGAAACCTTCCTTGCCCGCTGACCGGACAAAGCTGAGTACGCGGCCCTTGCCTTGTGGGGCGTCATCCAGCGCGATCTGTTTCGGCACATAGCCCTTAGCCGCCGCACCCGACCACGCAATGCCCGGCTGTGATGCGGTATAAATGCCCACGGCCTGTTTTGACATCACGCCGCCATTTGCTGTTACCATAGCGGGCTTTGATCCATCTTGGCGCAGGGCATCGACCATCGCGGCGATGTTATAGACGCTATAGCCATTGCCGGGCCCTCCGAAAAAGCTGAGGCCACCGGTGAGCGTATAATCGCCAAGTGCACGCGCGGCGTCATTCATGGTGTCAACGGCGGCAAATACCGCGCACGGAAAGCAGCTGTAAATGTCGACGGGGCCAAGGTCACTGGCCGCAATTCCGGCCTGCCCAAGTGCCGCCGGAATGGCAAAATCAAGCGCGGCCGACCGGTGAATGACACCGCGCTCTGCCAATGGTGGTTCAGCAGCTTCGGCCGCGCCGGCCAGCCAGACCCATTTGTCTTGCGGTACACCCATATCGCGTGCCTTGCCTGCGCTGGTCAGGATAATCGCCCCGCCCAGATCGACCGCATCCTGCGCCACATGCCAGCGACGGTAAATATCCGTCAGCGGGTAATTGGCATTGTCGTCGCCCAGCATCGCGTCGGGTGAACGATAGCCGGGGAACTGTGCGTGGGTCCGCCCTTCGGCTTTTGCTGAAAACGCCGACCACAACGCCGCCAATTCCTGCGCATAAGCGTCGGCGTTTAATGCCAGCTCCATCCGCCGGGCGTTCTCAATCAGACTATACGCCAGCGGCATGGAAATGATGCCATGGCGGATTTCCGTTCGGCTCAAAATCGGGAAGGTGGAAAGGCGATTGTCGAACGCCGTGTCCGAAGGCAAGCGCCAGTCCAAAGTCACGCCCGCCTTACGCGCGCGCTTTGCGGTCCCCGTCGCTTCTGCGGCCACGAGTACGGCAAGCTCACAGGTCCCGCGGCGGATGTCACCCGCCAGCTCGTTCAACATCGCCTGCGGGCTTTGACCACCGACATCGGCGTAAATCAGCCGCGGCGCGCTGATGCCGCCAGCTGCTCCAAAGGCTTCGGGCGTATTGTCGGGCGACCCGGTGCCCAGGCTGACGCCGCTGTCCTCGAACGTGCGGATCGCGGCAATGGTGTCAATCGCCGCCGCAACCGACGGGGATTGGCCCGTATCGGCCAGTGCAACCTTGATAGCTGCGCCAGCCAATTCGCGCGGGCTTGGCCATTCGCCGGAAACTGTCTTTCGGCTGGCTTCGCCCACGCCAATAATGACCGGCGCGCTTGCATCAAAATTGCTCATCATTCACTCCCGATTATCTCTTAACTGCACGCTTAAATATGCTAGCAGTCGATGCAAGAGATAAGGAGAGCGCACATGGCGAAATGGCCGAAATTGACGTGGGACAAAGAACCAACCGGTCCGTTGAAAGGGATTAAGGTTGTCGACATGGCCACGGTTGTTCTTGGGCCGTATGCCACCGTGCAATTGGCCGACCTTGGCGCGGAGGTCATTAAAATCGAAAATAGCGAGGGCAACACACCGGGCGACCTGATGCGCCATGGCGGCGATTCGCCCAGCAAGCAGCATGGCCCCATCTTCACAGCGCTCAACCGCAACAAAAAAGCCATCAACCTCAATATCAAAAAACCGGAAGATAAAGCCGTCCTCGAAGCCTTGCTGGAGGAGGCCGATGTCTTCATCCATAATGTCCGCATGGCCGGCGTTGAACGGCTTGGTTTTGGTTATGAGGCGGTCAAGGCGATCAACCCCAATATCGTCTATGTCCACTGCGCCGGATTTGGAGCGGGGGGCGCCTATGGCGAGCGGCAGGCTTATGACGACCTGATTCAAGCGGCTTCCGGCTTTGCTGCTTTAAGCGAGCAGCGCGATGGTGGCCGCCCGACCTATTCGCCCAGCCTTGTCGCGGATAAAGTCAGCGGGCTGTTCGCCGCAAATGCAACCATGGCGGCATTGCTTGCGCGTGCAGGCGGGCAAGGCGGACAATTTGTTCAAGTGCCCATGTTCGAATGCTTCACCTGGTTCAACATGGTCGAAAATCTGTGGGGCGAAACTTTCATCCCCGGCAATGGGCGCATGGGCTATACGCGTTCGGTAAACCCGCGTCGGCGACCTTATCCCACAAAGGACAGCTTCATCGCGATCGTCCCTTATAATGACCGGCAATGGGCGAAGTTTTTTGAACTGGGCGGCAGGCCTAATGTATTCGACGATCCGCGTTTCGCGACCTATCAGGAACGCACAAAGCACACGGGCGAGCTATACGCGCTGATCGAAGAAGTCAGTGCGCTGCGCACCACCGCCGAATGGCTTGACCTGTTGGCCGAACATGACATTCCAGCGATGAAATATAACCGCATGGCGGATGTGCTCACCGATCCGCATCTGGCCGACGTCGGCTTTTTCGAAGAGATGGAGTCGCCCGATATCGGCACATATCGATCGATGAAACATCCGGTGCATTATGCCGGAACGCCAGCGTCAAACTATGCGCATCCGCCGATGCTGGATGCCGATGGGGATGAAATTAGGGCCGCGTTGGGGATGTAAGGCGCGGCGTTGCGCCTATTCCTAAACCAACAGCCCGCGCATGATCAGGTCGATGCTATGCTCGCGATAGGCGTCGCGCATATTTTCGTTAAAATCGTCCTGATTATAACAATGGCGCAACACCAAGCGTGACGAATAGAATCGGTCAGCCGCGCCGGTGACGGTGAAGTAGAAAAACTGCGGATCAAGCTTGCGGAATTTGCCGGCCTTTACGCCTTCGGCGATGAGCGCGTCATACACCTTCGAAATAGGCTTCAGATAAAGGTCCGCGATACGGGCCGCTTCAACCGGCGCGCTGTCGCGCACCATGCGCATCAACAGGCGATTGAGATAGGGGAACGCATAATACGTGTCGATGACGGCACCGATATGGATGCGCAATTTGTCTTCCGGCGGCATGTCCTTTGCGAGCAACGCGCCAAGACTGAGAACGATATTGCCCATGTCGCGATCAAGCAGCGCCAGCATCAAGCCGTTTTTGTTGCCGAAATAATATTTGACCAATGCACTGTTCAGGCCTGCGCGAAGCGACAGTTCCGATAACGAAAGGTCGATGGTATCGCCCTCACGCATGATCTGGCTTGCCGCTTCGATAAGCTGGTCGCGCGCTTTTGCATTATCGCCCGCTTCGCTCACCAGCCTTGGTCCCGTCGTGGCCATTGGTGCCTTACTCCCCCGTTTACGTAGGGTTACTTATAAGCAGGTTCATCCCACCATGGGAAGAAGTCAGGCATATCTGCGGAAACTTTATCGGGATAAACAGGTGCGCGCTTTTCAAGGAAGCTTGATATGCCTTCCTTTGCGTCGCCTGAACGTGACCGGCGGTAAATCGCGCGGCTGTCAATTTGATGCGCGGCCATGGGATGTTCGGCAGCAGACAGCCGCCACAACATCGCCCGTGTGAGTGCAATCGACACTGGCGCCGTGTTGTCGGCGATTTCGCGTGCCAATGCCCGCGCGGCGTCCATCAAGTCTGCAGGCGCGTGAATGGATCGCACCAAGCCGCCCTGTAGTGCTTCGTCTGCGTTGAAAACCCGGCCCGTCATGCACCATTCCAGCGACTGTTGCATGCCCACCAGCCGCGGCAAGAACCAGCTTGAGGCAGCCTCTGGCACAATCCCGCGGCGCGCAAAAACAAAGCCAAAGCGCGCCGTGTCACTGGCCAACCGGAAGTCCATGGGCAGTTGCATAGTCGCGCCAATGCCCACGGCAGCGCCGTTGATCGCGCCAATGACAGGCTTTTTGCATTGGAAAATCCGCAGCGTTAACCGGCCACCGGAATCGCGTACACGTTCATCGGAAAGCGTTTCAACTTCGGACCGGCTCGCGAACACGTCGCCGCCACCCTCGGGTGTCAAATCAGCCCCTGCACAAAATGCACGGTCACCCGAACCCGTTACGATGACGGCGCGCACAGCATCATCCGCGTCCACCAAATCAAATGCCGCACACATTTCGCGCATCATCACATTTGTAAACGCATTCATCTTTTCAGGACGATGCATCGTGATGGTCGCAATGCCATCTGCGACATCATAAAGGATTTGGGTGAACGCGGTCATGCGATCAACGCGGTGCCATACGGATGGCGCCGTCGATGCGGACGTCTTCGCCGTTGAAATATCCGCACTCGATCATGGTCATCGCGACCTGCGCGAACTCGTGCGGATGGCCGAGGCGTTTCGGGAATGGAACCGACGCAGCAAGCGCATCCTTAACCGCCTGCGGCGCGCCGTTCATCAATGGCGTGTTAAAGATGCCTGGCAAGATCGTATTAACGCGAATGCCTTCGCTCATCAGGTCGCGTGCGATTGGCAAGGTCATGCCGACAACGCCGCCCTTTGATGCGGAATATGCCGCCTGACCCATCTGGCCGTCTTCAGCAGCGACTGAAGCGGTGTTCACCATCGCGCCGCGTTCACCATCTTCCATGGGCTCAAGCGTCAACATGCCCGCCGCCGATTTGGCGATGCAGCGGAACGTACCGACCAAGTTGATCTGGATGATGCGGTCAAAGGCATCGAGCGGGAAATGTTTGATCGATCCGTCTTCCTTCGAACGGCTTGCGGTCTTTGCCGCATTGCCCGTGCCGGCACAGTTGACCAAAATGCGTTCCTGACCATGCGCAGCGCGCGCCTTGGCGAAACCGGCGTCGACGCTTTCATCGCTGGTGACGTTCACGTTGCAGAATACACCGCCGATTTCGGCCGCAAGCGCCTCGCCCTTGTCAGCCTGCAAATCAAAAATGGCGACCTTCACACCCTTTGCGGCAAGCGCGCGGGCGGTTGCCTCACCAAGGCCAGATGCGCCGCCGGTGACGACTGCTGCGACTGTTGAATCCAGTTTCATGTAAATTCCCTTTTCAAATACCGTAATGTGGTTGCGGACTATACCCGCTCGATGATCGTAACGTTGGCCTGACCGCCGCCTTCGCACATCGTCTGCAAACCATATTTGCCGCCACGGGCTTCAAGCGCGTTCAGCAATGTCGCCATCAACTTCGTGCCCGATGCGCCAAGTGGATGGCCCAATGCGATCGCGCCACCATGAACGTTGATTTTCGAACGATCACCGCCGGTATGCTTCAACCAAGCCAGTGGCACAGGCGCAAACGCTTCGTTCACTTCATACAGGTCAATGTCGGACATTTTCATGCCCGAACGCTGGAACGCACGGTCGGTTGCGAACAAAGGCTCTTCCAACATGATGACGGGGTCGCCAGCGGTCACGGTCAAATTGACGATGCGCGCGCGTGGGGTGAGGCCATGTTCTTTCAGCGCCTTTTCAGACACGATCAGAACCGCCGAGGCACCGTCACAAATCTGGCTGGCATTGGCAGCCGTGATAGAGCCACCTTCTTGAAGCAGCTTGACGCCGGACAGGCTTTCAAAGCTTGCATCATAGCGGATGCCTTCGTCGCTATTGTGGACGATCTTGCCTTCAGGCGTATCGACTTCGATGCCGACGATTTCGTTGGCGAAGGCGCCATTTTGCGTCGCGGCGATAGCTTTCTGGTGCGATTCCAGCGCAAACTGGTCAAGGTCTTCGCGGGAAAAGCCATATTTCTTCACGAGCATCTCTGCGCCCATGAACTGGCTGAACATGATGCCGGGATAGGCTTCTTCGAGACGCGGGCTCTTATAGGTGCCCATGCCTTCTTTTTTGAACAGCATCGACGTCGAACCCATCGGTACGCGCGTCATGCTTTCGATACCAGCCGCCAACACAATGTCCTGTGTGCCGGACATGACACCTTGCGCTGCGAACATCATCGATTGTTGCGATGATCCGCACTGGCGGTCAATGCTGACCGATGGGATCGAATTGGGCAGGCGTGATGCGAGAACGATATTGCGGCCTACATCGCCGGCTTGTTCGCCACCTTGCATGACGCAGCCCATGATGACGTCTTCAATCGCCGCAGGATCGAAATCGTTACGGTCGGCAATGGAATCGAGCACGGCAGCGCCCAAATCGACGGGGTGAACGCCCGCAAGCTTACCACCGCGGCGGCCACCAGCGGTACGGACCGCATCCACAATATAAGCGTCTGCCATTTTCTCTCTCCTGTTGTTCCAAATTTAATCAGACGATTAAACTTTGAAGGAGGAGAGTCAAGTGCGATTGGCTGTGTCTTAAGCAATCGTCACCCTGAACTTGTTTCAGGATAAAGGGTCACCCTTTTTGTTATCCCGAAACAAGTTCGGGATGACGAGAAAAGGGTGACACCAATCGTGCGACGTCAGGACGCCTTAAGCCGCTTCGCGGGCGATCGTAATAACCTGCGGATAGGTGAACTCGAGCAAACCTTCTTCGCCCAATTCAGCGCCAAAGCCGGACTGCTTATGTCCCGCAAATGGTGCGTTGGGGGCGAGGTGCATGGATTCGTTGATCCACACCGTTCCGGTTTCCAGCTGCTCGGCCACTTCGACCGCAGCTTCTGGGTTGCTGGTCCAGATCGAACCGGCAAGACCGTAATCAGACGCATTGGCGCGGCTGATGACTTCGTTGATGGTCGAAAACTTCATCAGTGGCATCACTGGGCCAAACTGTTCTTCGGCCACAATCCGTGCATCTTCTGGCGGATTGTCGAGCACCGTTACGGGCACGAAATAGCCGGGGATTGATGCATCATGATCGCCGCCGGCGAGGAATTTATAGCCCTTGTCCTTGGCATCCTGAATCAGTTCAAGCACGCGCTTGTACTGCGGCTTGTTCTGAATGGGGCCAATGGCCGTGCCCTGTTCGGCACCATCGCCAACCTTGACCGCTTTGGCATAAGCCGCAATCGCGCTCGACAATTCGTCGTAAATATCTTCGTGAATGTAGATACGCTTGGCCGCGATGCAGACTTGGCCCGCATTGTAGAAGCTTGCCCAAAATAGCTTTTCAGCCACCTTGGATACATCTGCATCCGGCAAAACAATCGCCGCGTCATTGCCACCCAGTTCAAGCGTGATGCGCTTAAGGTCCTTCGACGCCGATTCCATCACGCGCTTGCCCGTGGCGGTCGAACCCGTGAAGGTAATCTTGTCGATATCAGGATGCGACGTCAGCAATGGGCCCAACGCGTCGCCACCGGTGATGATGTTCAAAACGCCGGGTGGGAATACGCCCGCAACCAGTTCAGCGAGGCGTAAGGTCGCCAGCGGCGTGAATGGCGAAGGCTTCAGCACCATGGTGCAGCCCGACAACAGCGCTGGAACAATTTTCTGGATCGCCATCAATACCGGGAAATTCCATGGCACGATGCCACCAACCACGCCAACAGGAACGCGGCGGGTGCGGCTAAGACGCTTGTCGCTGTCTTCTGTAATTTTCTCTTCAAGGTTCAGCATCGGCAATGCGCGCGTCATGCCAACGCAACCGGCAATCTCGCTGCCCGCCTGCATGTGCGGCTTGCCCTGTTCAGATGTGAGCAAGCGCATCAGCTCGTCGCTGTTCGCTTTGATGACATCGGCCATTTTGGCAAACAAAGCGCGGCGCTCTTCAACGCTGGTTTTCTTCCAAGTCTGGAACGCGGCGCGTGCGGCGGCAACGGCCTTATCCAAATCTGCCTGACCGCAATCGGGCACTTGGCCAATGACCTGCTCCGTCGCGGGGTTTACGACATCAATCCATTTGCCGTTATCAACCAGTTCGCCGTTGATCAGGTTTTTATACTGCGTGGTCATTAGAGTATCCTCTTTCGTTCAAGCTGCCACAAATCGCAGCGGTAAAGTTTTGGGGCCGCCAACAAACGTCGATTGCGATCGTTTTGGTTCGCCAGCCAGCTCAACCGAATCTACACGGTCAAGCAGTTCCTCGAATAATATCTTCATCTCTAGCCGCGCCAGATGCAAGCCCAGACATTGATGCGCGCCGGATCCAAAGGAAATATGCCGGTTGGGACTGCGCCCCGCATCAAACCGTTCCGGGTCAGGGAACACGGACTCGTCATAATTGCCCGAGATATAGCACAGCATCAGCCAATCGCCCGCTTTCATCGGTACGCCGCCGACTTCCGTGTCGGCGCCTACGGTGCGCATGAAGTGCTGAACCGGTGTGGTCCACCGTATTGCTTCTTCAATCAGCCCCGGAAGTAAGGAACGATCTGCCTTCACTTTCGCAAACTGCGCCGGGTCCTGTGCCAAGGCCCACATCGCGCCAGCCGTCGACGCCGAGGTCGTGTCATGCCCTGCCGTTGCAACGATCGTGTAATAGCCCGCGCTTTCATAATCAGGGATAGGCATGCCATCGATGGTTCCGGTGGCGATAATCGTTGCCAGATCGTTGCGCGGATTATCGCGGCGGTCTTTTGCCAATGCTTCGAAATAGGCGTTAAAATCAGCGACCGTCTGCGCCATCAGCTCGGTCGCTTCTTGCGGCGAGATATTGGCCGCGCGCATCCGGTTCAGATCCGGATCCTGCCCGCCGAACAGTTCCTGCGTCAGCTTCAGCATCAACGGCTCGTCGCTCTCTGGAACGCCAAGCAATTCCATCACGACATGCAATGGATACATGGCGGCCACGTCGCGCGCAAAATCACATGTGCCATCCATCGACAGCATCTTGTCGACGGCAGATTTCGCAATCGCCCGAATATTGCCTTCTATGGTCTTGAGGTTTGCCGGCATGAACCAATCCTGCGTCAGCCGTCGGTATTTGGGATGCTCAGGCGCGTCCATTTGTACCAGCGACTTCACCAGATGCGGGCTGCCGTTCATGAGATGCGCCACAAACATTTCGGCCATCAAAGGCGCAACGACGACGGTCGCAGGGTTATTCAGAAAGGTCGCATTGTCCTTGCTGATCTTCAATATGTCTGCATGCCGCGTGATGACCCAAAATGGACGATAGCCCGGTATTTCAGCAACTGCGACGGGCGAATCCCGGCGAAGTGTGGCGAACGTATCCAGCAACGCACGCCAGTTCCCATATACAACCGGGTCGACGATATGCGCCGCAAGCTCCGGCGCAATCTTGGGAATGGCGGTCATGCTTTTGGCTTTGCCCAATATTCATCGCGCAGCAGGCGCTTGTATAATTTTCCGGTATCGTGGCGGGGAAGCTCCTCGCGAAAATCGATACGGCGCGGAATTTTGATACCCGACAGCTTTTCACGCGCATAAGCGGTAAGTTCGTCACGCAAGTCATCGCCCGCGTCGGCCATATCGAGCGGCTGCACCACCGCGATAACCTCTTCGCCCATTTCGTCGTGCGGGCCACCGATGACCGCAACGTCGCGGACACGCGGGTGGGTGACCAGATGGTTCTCAATCTCCTGCGGGTAAATGTTCACCCCGCCCGAAATGATCATGAAGCTTTTGCGGTCTGTCAGGTAGAGATAGCCCTCTTCATCCAGCCGACCGACGTCGCCAAGCGTTGTCCAACCATGCTTGTTGGTCGCGCCTTTGGTTTTTTCGGGATCATTATGATAGCTGAAAGACGCCGCGCTTTCGAAGAACACGGTGCCTTCTTCGCCCACGGGAACATCATCCCCATCTTCGTCGCATATATGCATGACGGCGTTCAATGGCCGTCCAACCGAACCCTTGTGCGTCATCCATTCTTCGCTGGAGATAAAGGTAATCCCCTGGCCTTCCGTCCCCGCATAATATTCGCGGATGACGGGGCCCCACCAATTTATCATCGCTTCCTTGATAGGAACGGGGCACGGCGCGGCTGCGTGCACCGCGGTATCAAGGCTCGACACATCATAGGCGTTGCGGACTTCTTCGGGCAGCTTCAACATGCGCGCAAAATGCGTGGGCACCCACTGGCTGGCGCTGATCTTGTATTTCTGAATAGCCGCCAGCGCCGCTTCGGGATCAAATTTCTCCATGACGACCACGGTGCCACCCAGCCGGTGGACCGCCGCACACCACCGCAGGGGTGCGGCATGATATAGCGGCGCTGGTGACAAATAGATGCTGTCGCCCGAAAATTTGAACGCCATCGCGGCAAGGCCTGACAATGCATTTGGTCCCGCAATGTCGGGGTCATCGGGCAAGGGGAAACGTACGCCCTTGGGCTGACCAGTCGTCCCTGAACTGTACAACATGTCTGTGCCCGCACGTTCATCGGCGATAGGTGAAGTCGGCATGTCCGCAACGGCGGCTGCATAATTTTCCCAGCCGGCATGCGCGCCGCCGAGCTCGAGACCGCCAGTGAGTCCGACGGCATCATGGAACTGTCGGCTGACCTGGCCGTCGGCACCCAGATCGGAAGAGCGTCGTGTAGGG
>CALDKP010000139.1 GCA_937898535.1 uncultured Sphingomonadales bacterium
CACCGAAGCGGCGATGCGCGGCGAAATTCCATACACCGAAAGTCTGCGCCGCCGCGTCGCCCAACTTCGAGGCCGTGACGGATGTCGTGCAGACCGTCAACCACGCCACGCACGACGCGGCGCGCGAGGCGCAGCGCAAATATGGCGCAGAGGTCATCAAGGTTTGCGCAACGGGCGGCGTATTCTCGCGTAATACCGAACCCGGCCAGCAGCAGCTTTCTGAACGCGAACTTCGCGTGATCGCGGACGAAGCGCATCAATGGGGCCTTCGCGTTGCTGCACATGCCCATGGCGGCGACGGGATTAAAGCCGCGATTAAGGCGGGCATCGACACGATTGAACATGCCAGCCTTGTCGATGATGAAGGCATTAAGCTCGCCGCAGCGCGGCCACGGCCTGTCTGGTTCTCTATGGATATCTTCAACACCGACTATACCCAGTCCGAAGGCGCCAAAAACGGCGTGCTTGAAGATAATCTCAGGAAAGACCGCGAAGTCGCGCAAATCCAACGCGATAATTTCCGTAAAGCACATAAAGCGGGCGTCAAAATGGTCTTCGCGTCCGATGCCGGCGTGATGCCGCACGCATTGGTCGGCGGGCAGTTCAAAGTCATGGTCGAATATGGCATGACACCGTTGGAGGCGATCCAAGCGGCTACGCGCAATGCGGCGCAGGCTTTGGGCCGCGAAAAGGATGTTGGCGCAATCGCGGTCGGCCGCTTTGCAGATATCATTGCGGTGGATGGCGATCCGTTGGCCAATGTTCGTGAACTGGAATCAGTCGATGCCGTCGTTAAAGGTGGCAAAATCGTTAACTGACGCCAATATGACGCTGTGCGATGTTGCATTGATTGCGAACCGCACACTGTGATAAATAGAACCGATATGATGAACATCTGGGGGTTAGAACTATGATTTCTTTGGTCGCAGCAACTTTGCTCAGCATGGCCGCCATGAAGGGCGACGCGATGGACAATGCCCGCAAGGCATTCAACAATTGCATGATTGAAACGCACAACACCGCGGTTGGCGAAAAAGCGAGCCCAAGCGATTTCGTCAAAACCAGCGATGTAGCTTGCCCAACAGAGCGCGCTGCGTACAAGGAAATTCTGGTAAAGTCAGAACGCTCATATGGCGCAAGCGCGGCTGATGCCGACAAATTTGCTTCGGAAGAAATTCAGATGATCGTCGACTCCGTCGTCGCCAGCTTCAACGAGAATGTAGAAAACGGCGCAAAGCTGACGCCCGAGAAATAATCTCGGCGTTGTGGGTGCAATAAAGTCGGTTGAGAAAATTGGCGGACAGGGTGGGATTCGAACCCACGGTGAGCTTCCACCCACGACGGTTTTCAAGACCGTTGCCTTAAACCACTCGGCCACCTGTCCGCTTACGAAGTGCCCCTAGCCATCCGGCAAAGCGATGGCAAGCGCAGATGCGGACTAAGCGTCGGTTCGTCACGCGACCGGAGGTGGGTTGGCCGGGACCAAAGCATTTCACACTATGGGTACAATGTGCCAATATATGTCCTTCAACTGAAATGGGGGCCGCGTGCGCATTAACCGGAAGTTTTGGCTATCAGCAGCAATCTGCACCAGTGCGTGCTTGTTTGGGCAGACAAGCGCCGCCCAAGAAATTGCTGCGCCGACCACCGAAAGCGCCAATGATGCCCATGAAGCTGGATTTCGCGCTTACCTTGGTCAAGTTCGACAAAAGGCCCTGACAGAGGGCGTCTCTGCGGCCACGCTCGACCGCGTGTTACCGTCGATACGCTTTAACGCGCGCGTTGTTCGGCTTGACCGGCAACAGCCCGAGGGCGCTTCGAATGCGCCGGTTCCCAATTTTGCGCCCTATAAAGCCCGCCATGTCGATGCATCGCGGATTAGCCGGGGCCGCGCGAAATATACCGAGCTTCGTCCATTGTTGCAGCGGATTGAAAATGAAACCGGCGTACCGGAAGAAATCATGATCGCCATTTATGGCCACGAAACCAATTATGGATCGGTCATGGGCAACTTCAACGCGCCCGAAGCCTTGGCGTCACTCGCATATGACGGCCGCAGGCGCGCCTTGTT
>CALDKP010000140.1 GCA_937898535.1 uncultured Sphingomonadales bacterium
GCTGTTACCTGCGATGTTTCGCCAAACCCAACGAGATTGATTTGTCACAATAATCGATTGCATTGATAACACAGACAGGTGGTGGGCGCCTCAGCGACCCACCCGGACCCATATCCATTCCTTTGGCTGGCATCACTGCAGAATTTGCGAAGCTGGGCGATGTCGAGATTTTCCGTTCGGTAAATGGCCAGAAAATGCGTCCACTGTACAATCTGAAGTCCATTCGCCGCGAGATTTACAATGACCCAGAGGTGTTTGCGAATGACGTGGTCGTGGTCGTGGTCGTGGTCGTGGTCGGTGACTCACAGGCCCGACGCATTTTCAAGGACGCGTTGCAGGTGGCACCAACCTTGCTGACGCCGCTGGTACATATTTTAACCACGAACTAGGTTTCGATACCAAGCGCCTTTTCGAACGCTTTGCTTAGATATTTCAGTCGATTTCCTCCATTTCGGTAAGTTTATAGCTTGCAAAATGGAATATCGTGCTATGACGCGCACATTGGCTGGGGTGGCCGAACACTGATTTTTCGGGGGCTTTATGTCATTCCACTCCCGCGCCCGCGGTGGCGCCATTGAAATTAATGTGCACGGCTTCCCTGAGCGCAGCTTAGGCGTTCCCTTAGTGGGCCGTAATTTTAACGAAATTGTGGTCCGTCATGACCAACAGGATAAGATATTCTGGTGCTTCATGAACCAGAGCGGTCGTCCTAGTTACACCTACAGTCTGGGCGCGGAAATTCAGCAAGTGCAGGATTGGGTAGCCGATAACTACGCGCTGCCGGCAAATGGTGGTCCCGACGACTTACGTTATTTTGTGTGCGGTTCGAAAACGCCGGGCGTTTATAACCTCGGCGGAGACCTGCGACATTTTGCGGAATGTATTCGCGCGAAGGACCTCGGCGCAATGCGCAAATATGCGGAAACCTGTGTGCGCATGCAATATGTGAACAGCCAAGGATTTGGCGCGCCAATCATCACGATCGCGCTTGTCCAAGGGGACGCGTTAGGGGGCGGCTTTGAACATGCCCTAGCGTTCGATATTTTGGTTGCTGAACGCAGTGCACGCCTTGGCTTGCCAGAAATCATTTTTAACCTGTTCCCCGGAATGGGTGCCTACAGCTTTCTTGTTCGCCGTGTTGGCCGCAAAATGGCAGAGAATTTTATCCTTGAAGGCAAAATTCACACGGCCGAAGAGCTGCACGCAATGGGTATCGTCGACATTTTGGTGGAAGACGGTGAAGGCGAAGCCGCCATTATCGATTATTGCCGACGCAACCAGCAGCGCTTTGCCGCTGAACGCGCGGTCTATTTGGCGCGTCGCGTTTCGTCTCCGGTGGAGATTGATGAATTGCTCAAAATTACAAATATCTGGGCTCAAACGGCCATGTCACTTTCGGATGCGGACGTTCGAAAGATGGAACGACTTGCTGATGCACAAGAGCGACGGATGCAGCGTGGCCTTCGGGCCATCAGCCAGCATGAGAATTGACGTCATTAGGCGCGAAATATATATCTGATTTTAGGGCATCGACTGCCCTTGCGGCTTCATGCTCCATCTTTTGAAGATAGATAAATCGGTGTTCAAAAAAGTCGGCTTCACTGACCTTTTCAAGCTGCCCACATAGCCGCGATAGCGCACTGGCGCCCATGTTGTTGCCGGAACTCTTGAATGCATGTGCGCAGAAGCGGAATTCGGAAACCTGTCCTTCTGCGACTGCTTTGCGTAAGGGATCAAGCGTTTGATCGACATCTTCGACAAACCCTTCGATCATCGTATTCACGAAAGCTTGGTCACCAATGGACCGAAGATATTGAATTTGATCTTCATCGATTGGCGCGCCCGCTGATGGCATGTGTCCGGAGATGGATACGACTTTATTCAATGGATCGTTCGGTAATGCCTGCTGAATTAGCGGGCCATTCGTGTCGACGCAGCAATATTGCTCGATGGTGCTGAGAAGCATTTGTGCATTCACTGGTTTGGTGATGCGCATATCCATGCCAGCGTTTCGGCACTTGATCTCAGTTTCTGAAGTCGCGTCGGCTGTTACGCCGATAATCGGCAGATGGTTGCGCCCGCCTTCGATCTGTCGCCACATGGAACAGGTGTCGACGCCATTAAGTCGTGGCATATTAACATCGAGCAGTAATATATCGATGCCACCCTTTTCCATCTCCTCAAGCGCCTCATCGCCGTCGGTGACCATGACAACTGTATGGCCCGCCGCCTCTAAAATGGCAGACAGAACGTTCCGGTTCGTCCGGTTGTCATCGGCAACCAAAATCCGCTTCGGCGTGTAGCTTGACGACGGCGGCTGCTCATCACCTTGTGTAATGCGCA
>CALDKP010000141.1 GCA_937898535.1 uncultured Sphingomonadales bacterium
CTGGAGTTCAGACGTGTGCTCTTCCGATCTCCGGTGTAAAGGAAATGGGCGCGAAAGCGACCCCCGGCAGCCCGATTGCATTTAATCGTTCGGCTAGCGCCGCGCCATCGATGAAAGGCGCGCCGATATATTCGAAGGGTTTTTCGCTGCCCCGTCCTTCGGAGATGTTGGTGCCCTCAAACAAGGCCGTGCCGGGATATACTGCGGCTGTTTCGGGTGTCCGCATATTGGGTGAGGGCGGCACCCAAGGCAAATCCCAAGCGTCATAGGGCGCCAAGTCGCGACGCCAGCCGCGCATGGGAATAACGCGCAGGCGCGTACGCAGCTTTTCCTCGCCGACGAACATCTGCGCGAGCTCGCCAAACGTCATTCCGTGACGTACCGGCATGGCAAAGCTTCCAACAAACGAGGCAAATGCAGTTTCGAGGACTGGCCCCTCTAATATCACCCCGCCTTGCGGGTTGGGACGGTCCAGCACGATGACCTCGGCTCCTGATTTCTCTGCGGCGCGCAGCATGAACAGCAATGTCGAAGAATATGTATAAAAACGCGTGCCGACGTCCTGCAGATCGACCAGCACAATATCAATGCCGTGCATCATCTTGTCAGTCGGCATCTTGGTTTCGCCGTAGAGGCTATGTACGGGCAAGCCGGATTTGGGATCGATGCCCGAGGCCACCTTTTCACCGGCTTGGGCCTCTCCACGCACGCCATGTTCCGGGCTAAAAAGCGCGACAAGATTGATAGCCGGATGCGCGCGTAACAGATCGACGTCGCTGACACCCTTGCGATCAACGCCGGTCTGGTTGGTCAACAGCGCGACCCGCTTTCCCTTGAGCAACGCCAGTCGGTCGGAAAGCAAGACTTCGATCCCGGGGGTGATGTGCCTGATGGGGACGGCGATCGATTTGACGGGACTTGCGGCTGTTGGCGGAACCGGCGTAGCCGCACCGGCGGCCAGTGGAAGCAGCGCAATAATCAAGGTCAAAAATAATCGCATCATGAAAGGCTATTGGATAACGGCATCAGCCGCAAAGAAAAAGGGCCGGAGGTTTCCCTCCAGCCCTTTTGATATTCGCTTGATGCCGTGGCTTAAGCGCCAGCGACGTCCGCCAGATTGATCTTGAGGCCTGGGCCCATTGACGAGCTGACCGCAACGCGGCGGACATATTTGCCCTTTGAGCCGCTTGGCTTGTTCTTGATGACGGCGTCGATCAACGCGTCGAAGTTCTTGCGCAGGTCAGCGTCAGAGAAGCTCTTCTTGCCGATGCCGCTGTGGATGATGCCCTGCTTTTCAACGCGGAACTCAACCTGACCGGCCTTTGCAGCCTTTACAGCTTCAGCAACGTCCATGGTGACTGTGCCGAGCTTCGGGTTTGGCATCAGGCCCTTTGGACCCAAGGTCTTACCCAAGCGGCCAACGATGCCCATCATGTCCGGCGTTGCGATAACGCGGTCATAATCAAGGTTACCGGCCAACATGTCTTCCATCAGGTCTTCGGCGCCGACTTTGTCTGCACCAGCAGCAGTTGCTGCAGTAGCCTTGTCGCCACGTGCGAAGACGGCGACCTTCATTTCCTTGCCGGTACCGGCTGGAAGCGAAACCATGCCGCGAACCATTTGGTCAGCATGACGTGGGTCAACGCCCAGGTTCATGGCAACTTCGATGGTTTCGTCAAACTTGGCAGTTGCCAATTCCTTGATCAGCTTCAGCGCTTCATCAACGCCGTAGAGCTTGTCGGCATCCAAATGCGCGAGCGATTTTGCTTTTTTGGTCAGCTTGGCCATCGGATCAGCCCTCCACTACTTCGAGGCCCATGGCGGTAGCCGAGCCTGCGATGATTTTTACAGCCGCGTCCATGTCGTTCGCGTTGAGGTCAGCCATTTTCAGGGTGGCGACTTCTTCAAGCTGCTTGCGGGTGATCTTTCCTGCCGAAACCTTGCCGGGTTCTTTCGAACCGGACTTCAGGCCGAGAACCTTCTTGATCAGATAGGTTGCTGGCGGCGACTTCATTACGAAGGTGAAGCTCTTGTCCGCGAAAACGGTGATCTTGGTTGGAATCGGCGTGCCCTTTTCCATGTCGCCGGTGGCGGCATTGAACTGCTTGCAGAATTCCATGATGTTCACGCCGCGCTGACCCAGCGCCGGGCCGATCGGCGGGGACGGAGTTGCCTTGCCCGCGGGCACCTGCAACTTGATATAACCTTCAATTTTCTTGGCCACGAGGGGCCTCCTTTCGTCCTTTTGGCCCCGGCATTGTTCCAGCCGGAAGCCTCAGATTGAGCGGTCA
>CALDKP010000142.1 GCA_937898535.1 uncultured Sphingomonadales bacterium
GGTCGGTGAAGTTATCCGTTCCGTAAACCGCACCAGACTGCACCAGAATAATGTCGCGTGGTTGAAGCGTGTAGCCGATGCGCTTGAGTTCCGCCTCGACTTCTTCCGCACTGACGACATGGCCAGCGGGCAAATGCGAAAAATCCAACTTCACGCCCGGCGCAAAAAACAGATCGAGCGGCGCTTCATCAATCGATGGGGCAGGGCTTGCACCGCCATCGGTTGTTGAATGGAAGTGCCACGGCGCGTCCATATGCGTTCCATTGTGTGTCGACAGAGTGAGGCTTTCGACGGCCCAACCCTCCCCATCGGGAAGGTCGTCCTTCGTGAGCCCCGGGAAAAACATCGCGATCTGTTCCCACGTGTTTTCGTGCGTCATATAGGAAATCTGCGGCCGCATGACGGGCGGATCGGAAATGACGTCGTTGGTAATCGGGATCGACAGATCAATAAATTGCGGCATGCTCTTCTCCTCTCTCAAATCGATAATCGGCCTTGTGGATAAGCGCAACAAGCCGCTTGAACGGTGCGACATAGCGATTAAGACAAGGATGAGAGTTTTTAGGGGAACAACATGGCAGCTGCTGGCGAAAAAGACATCATACTTGATCCGCAACGTGATCGCCTGGTCATAACGGCGTCATCGCTTGGCACCGTGTTCGAATGGTATGACTTCTTTGTCTACGGCATCCTCGCGGCACTGATCGGCAAGCTTTTCTTCCCCGCAGATAACCCAACCGCTGCAACGCTGGCTTCACTGGCGATCTTCGGTGCCGGCTTTGGCGTTCGTCCGCTTGGGGCAATATTATTTGGCTATTTTGGCGATAAGATTGGACGGAAATATACGTTCCTCGTGACCATCACATTGATGGGTGTGGCGACCGCCGCGATTGGTTTGCTACCGACATTTGAGACCGCAGGCGTGTGGGCCGCAGGGCTGTTGTTGCTGATGCGCTGTCTTCAGGGGCTAGCACTGGGCGGTGAATATGGCGGCGCAGCGATATATGTCGCTGAACACGCCCCCGATGGGAAACGCGGCCAATATACAAGTTGGATCCAAGCATCGGTCGCTGGTGGGTTTCTGTTGGCAGTCATCGTCGTGCTGCTCACACGGGAGTCGATGAGCACCGAGGCTTTTGAAGCATGGGGTTGGCGCGTGCCGTTTCTGACTTCAATCCTTTTGCTTGCCATATCACTGTTCATGCGGCTTAAATTGGCGGAAAGCCCTGTTTTTAAGGCGATGAAAGCCGCCGGCACGACGTCGAAAAACCCTTTCGTCGAAAGCTTTAAATATCCCGGCAATATTGGTCGTTTATTTGTCGCGCTGTTCGGTGTCGCGGCGGGCCTGACAGTGATCTATTACACGTCGCAGTTCGGAACGCTTTATTTTCTAACAGGCACTGCGCGTGTGCCAGAGACCGATGCCTTGATGTACATGGCCGTGGGCGCCGCGCTCGCCGCACCAACTTATGTTGCATGCGGTTGGCTATCCGATAAATGGGGCCGAAAGCGGATGCTTTTGTTAGGGTACGGCCTTTCTATCATCGGCGTATTTCCGATTTTCTGGATGATGGCGGATGCAGCTAATCCCGCACTTGCGCGGGCGACAGTCAGCAATCCGGTCACGCTTTCCTTGCCAGAATGTGATTTCAACGTGCTCAACCGTACGCATGAGACAGAATGTGCGCAGGCGCTGAATTTCCTGACCAAGCGCGGGATTGCTTACAGCAAGCAGCCGTCCGAAACACTGGCGTTGAAGGTCGGGGAATCGCAGCTTCAAGGGTTTGACGAAAAAGCCTATGTCGCAACACTTGAAAAAGCGGGCTACCCTGACAAATCCGATCCGGCAGAA
>CALDKP010000143.1 GCA_937898535.1 uncultured Sphingomonadales bacterium
CATTCAACTTTGCACGATCGATTGTTTTTAAGCCATCGAGATTGGCCTGCGCTGCGTTGCGTTCATTGTCGAAATAGGCGTCGGAGATGAAGTCACCAAAGCGGTCCGCATAGCGCATATCGCCGCGAAACATGGCGTTGAGCGGGTTGCGCTTCAGGCTGGCTTCGTCGTCCGCAGCGAACAAAGCGGCAAGCCGCTGGCTTTCAGTCGCTACGGCCTCGGTTGTCGCAGTTTGCGCGTGCGCTGCGCCAAATGGCGCCAACAATGCAGCACTGACGAGTAGAAGAATGCGTGGGCTATGTTTCATAGGGGTCTCTCCAAAATTGTGTTGGACGCATTAATAGGATGTTGCGGGCAAGTGGCAGCGGATGTCTGACCTACGCTTCCCCGGCACAAGATAAATTCGACAGACGACGGATAATGTGTGGCAGACGCTATGCAATATTTGCAATCTCTTACCGAATCACATCCGCAATTAGGACGGCTTTTGCGTGTTGAGTTCAAGCCAGTTATTCTGCCGGTACCATTTCGTAATCACATGCTTCACGCCCCGGGTAACAGGCGTTCCGGTATGCAGCGTTTTATAATTCAGTGATCCGTCGAGCTTCATATTATTCCAGATGAGCATCATGCCCGCTTGCGGTCGCACGCCAAGGCCAAGATGTGGGAACTCGGTTGTGCCGCCTTCTTCTGGTTCATTGAGGAATATCATCGCAGTCCAGCTGCGCTGGCCGCCGGCTGGTCCTTCTTGAAGCCAATAGCTTTGGCTGGGATGAAAGAAGTCGTGGTGCGCCTTGAACTCCTGACCGACTTGATAACGCTGCCCCTGCATCGTTTCGGCATAGCTGTTGTCGATGCCCAAAACATCGCTCATCCGCGCCTCGATTTTGGCGATGAACGCATCCCAACGGTTCAGGTGACAGCTAAAGCTGGTCCGGAAACCTGCTTGCTCAGTCCCTTTGTACAATGTCGACGGCACGGCATCGGCATCAATTTTGGCGATCAGCGTTTTGCAGTCGGCCTTACCCAAAAAGCCCTGATACACATATAATTGCGCGTCAGGGTGCTCGACCGGCTGGACAAGCGGATTGGCATTCAGTCGCTTTGTGACGTGCGAGCCAATCCGCGACAGCTTTGCCGGATCGTTATTGGAATCGAATGTCTGGTTAGGCGTATCAGTCTGCATTTTATCACCGAATCACGGAACGATACGTCCTCTTACCATGACCCATTCGGCCTTTTCGAGCGTGCGGATATTGGTCAGCGGATTTTCATTTACGGCGACCATGTCGGCGGAATATCCCACGGCGATACGGCCGATTTCATTTTCCAGTCCGAGCGTTTTGGCGGCAACCGTCGTTGCACTGGCCAGTGCCTCGGCCGGGGTCATGCCCGCGTTTACCAGCAAAGCAAACTCACCGGCATTGCTGCCATGTTCAAAGACGCCAGCATCGGTTCCAAAGGCGACAGTCACGCCCATTGCCTTTGCCAGCTTGACCTGACGCCCTGCAAATTCGAGCGCCTGCTTGGCCTTGACCTCAACGGTCGGCGTGTAAATCCCTTTGCCAAGGCGGGCGCGCACGCCTTCCAGCGCCATCAACGTCGGCACCAACGCAGTGCCCTTGGCCTTCATGACCTTCAAAGCGGCTTCATCTGCAAATGTGCCATGTTCGATGGAATCAATGCCGGCTGCCGCCGCTGCCTCAATGCCCCGGGCGCCATGGGCGTGTGCCATGACCTTCAGGCCAAGTGAGTGCGCGGTGTTGGCAATGGAGACCATTTCCTCATTGGTGAAATGCGCTTCTAATCCTCTGCCCTGTTGCGATAGAACGCCGCCGGTCGCGGTGATCTTGATGACATCGGCGCCAGCTTTTGACGATTTGCGCACCTTTTCGGCGCATTCAACGGGGCCAGTGCAGGTGAAACCGGAATCGAGTGCCGCCAAAACGTCGCTGCGGAAGCCAGTGACGTCGCCATGCCCGCCGACGATCGACAAAGCTGGACCCGCAGCGACAATGCGTGGGCCAACAATGCGGCCTTCCGCGGTGCCACGGCGCAGGACGAAACCATTATTTTGCGCAGAACCGGCTTCGCGCACCGTTGTGAAACCTGCTTTGACGGTCAATGCGGCGTTTTTCACGCCCATGACGACGCCCCATTCGTCAGGGTTGACGGCTTCGTCGCGGAAGTCATCGCCGGGGTCGCCGGTCAAATGGACGTGAAGGTCGATGAGGCCGGGAACCAATGTTTTGGTCGAAAGGTCAACCACTGTATCCGCCTGAAACGGATTATTTGTGCCTTTGGCGATATTTTTGATGCGTCCGTCTTCGACCAATATGACCGCTGGGCCGGTTGGACCAGTTGCCGCATCGGGAACCAGATTGCCGACAATGATTGCTTGCGTCGCTGCCAATGCAGGGGCTGAAACACATAAAGCTGCGCCAGCGAGTAAAATCTTACGGAACATCAAAAACCCTCTCTTATGTTTATGCACGGTTTTGTTAAACGACTTTGTTGAACGGTATGTCCATGACCGGGAATTGTTCCCAGCCGGTGAAATCGAAATGCCACCATTCGTTGGAAAGGCCCACAAACCCCTCGGCTTCCAAATAGCGTTGTAAGCGGGCACGGTTGATCAATGCTGCCGGGGTTGCGCCCATATAATCGCGATGGGCCTTTTCGGAAAAATCATCGAACTCGCTTGGCATTTCGACAAGCTGTCCGGTGCGCAGGTCATGCAAAGTCAAATCGACGGCACAGCCACGATTATGTTTGGACCCGCGTTTCGGGTTCGCCACATATTCTTTCTTGGGCCCGACCGGCGTTGCGTCCCATAATTTTTTGGTTATCCGCCACGGACGATATGCGTCGTAAATTGTCAGGCCAAAGCCATCCGCCTGGGCGGCTTTGCTGGCGCGCGCGACCGCTTGCGCGGCAGGGGCGGCCAGAAAGGCGCGCGCTTCGTCGTATAGCACCTGCCCAGTGAAATTGTTGGCGGTCGCATAACGCATATCGAGCTTGATCGCAGGGTCGAGTGTGACCAACTCAATCAGACGCTTGGGATCGTCAGCTTTAATCCGTGCGGCGGCATTGGCGGGGATGAACGACACATCGCGGTCGGGGCCAACCGGAACACAGCTTGCCAGCGGTAGTGCCGCCAGCCCAAAAGCCACCTCCCGGCGGGAGAAGCTCATTTTGCGTCTTTCGCCAACCACTCTTCAAGCCATTTGATCGTATAATTTCCATTTTGGAAATCAGGCTCTTCCAACAGCCGTTGATGCAGCGGAATGGTCGTCTTCATGCCTTCAATCACAAATTCGCCAAGCGCACGGCGAAGCCGCATCAAGCAGCCCTCGCGCGTCTGGCCATAAACGATCAGCTTGGCGATCATGCTGTCATAATAGGGCGGAACTTTATAGCCATGATACAGGCCACTATCGACGCGGACATAAAGACCGCCGGGTGGGTGATACCATGACACGGTTCCCGGCGACGGCATGAAGGTTTGCGGGTCTTCGGCGTTAATCCGGCATTCGACGGCATGGCCTGTGAAGGTCACATCTTCTTGTGTGAACGAAAGCGGCTTGCCTTCGGCGACGCGGATTTGTTCGCGGACGAGGTCGATGCCAGTAATCATTTCGGTAACCGGGTGCTCGACCTGAAGCCGGGTGTTCATTTCGATGAAATAGAACTCACCATTTTCCCACAGAAACTCGATGGTACCCGCGCCGCGATAGCCCATGTCAGCCATAGCCTTGGCACAGATATTGCCCATACGATCACGTTCAGCGGTCGCAAGAACGGGCGACGGCGCTTCTTCGAGAACTTTTTGGTGCCGGCGTTGCAGCGAACAATCGCGTTCGCCCAAATGGACAGCATTGCCGTTGCCATCACCGAAAATCTGAAATTCGATGTGGCGCGGGTTGCCCAGATATTTTTCGAGGTAAACCGTCGCATCGCCAAAGGCGGCTTTTGCTTCGGACCCTGCTTGCTGCATTTGGGTCTCAAGCTCTTCTTCGCTGTTGACGACCTTCATGCCGCGGCCACCGCCACCGGAGGCCGCCTTGATGATTACCGGATATCCGATTTCGCGGGCAATTGCTTTGGCTTCGGCGACATCTTCAATTGCGCCGTCAGAGCCCGGGACAAGCGGCAAACCCAGTGCACCTGCCGAACGCTTGGCTTCAACCTTGTCACCCATCGTGCGGATATGTTCGGGCTTGGGGCCAATCCATTTGATGTTATGGCTCTCAACGATTTCCGCAAACTGCGCGTTTTCCGATAGAAAGCCGTAGCCGGGGTGGATGGCGTCGGCATGGCTGATTTCCGCGGCGGAGATAATCGCCGGAATATTCAAATAGCTGTCGGTTGCAGATGGCGGTCCGATGCAAATGGCTTCGTCGGCGAGGCGCACATGCATGGCGTCGGCATCCGCAGTTGAATGCACGGCAACGGTCTTGATGCCGAGTTCGCGACAGGCACGATGGATGCGCAGCGCGATTTCGCCGCGGTTGGCGATGAGAATCTTGCCGATGTGGCGCGGAGCCTTGGGGTCGGCCACTATTCGATCACCACCAGCGGCTGGTCATATTCGACCGGCGCCTCGTTATTGACGAGGATCTGCGCGACCTTGCCGGCCTTCGGCGCGGTGATCGTGTTCATGACCTTCATCGCTTCGATGATGAGCAGCGTGTCGCCGGCCTTGACGCTGGCGCCGACGCTGACAAATGGCGCGGCACCGGGTTCGGGCGTCAGATAGGCGGTGCCGACGATCGGCGACTTGACGAGGCCGGGGTGCTTGCGGACGTCGTCGACGACAGCTTCGGCGGGGGCTGCGGCAACGGGTGCGGCCGGGGCGGCATAGGCGACCGGCGCCGCGGCAACGGCGCCGGTCATCTGGCGCGCGACGCGGATGCGGCGTTCGCCGTCCTGGACTTCGATTTCGCTCAGATGCGTCGAATCAAGCAGCGCCGCGAGCTCGCGAACGAGCTTGGTATCGACTT
>CALDKP010000144.1 GCA_937898535.1 uncultured Sphingomonadales bacterium
AAAACCTGGGTGTGACGGACGAGCAAGCCTTGGCCGAGGGCATGCAAACCATGTCTGCGCAAGTAACGTATTTGGCTGCGCGCGGCTTGCCGGTGCGCTATGTCGATGCACGCGGCTCCAGCTCAGGGTTTCTGTCGGCGCTGGCGCAAGCGGCCAGCCATGTTGATGTGGCCTTGGTGCATGGAAGTGCGTCTGACTTGGCGCGCATGTTCGGACAGGCAGCACGCCGCGACGGGGCACACCGCCTGCGGCCGCTGGTTTTGACCGATACCCAGCCTCAGGCCATCACCCACGCCTATGCGGCAGTCAAGGTGTTGGCGGCGCGGGCCGGTGACTATAGCCTTTCTGCGCGGCTGCTGCAGCGGACCAACAGTGCATTCAGGGAACGACCCGGGCCAATGCTGCTCGCGGCCATCACCGAATATGAGCTGCAAAACTTTAACAGGGCAGTCGATGTTCTGCAGCGCTTATTGGCGATGCAGCCTGATAATTTGATGGTCCGCACATTGTTGGCGCAGGCGATGTACAGGGCAGGGGATCCATTCGACGCCTTAGACGCAATCAAACCGATTGCGGTGCGAAAGGATGCGGACACCTATGCTTTCATGGTGACTGCACGCACGTTCGAAGCGAGCGATCAGCCTGAACGTTCTTACGCGCCTTTGAATGAGGTATCGGTGTCAATGGTTCGGACTGCAATTCCGATCCCGCAAGCGGTGACGTTGGAAGCAGCCGCAGGTGAGGTTCGTCGGGATCCCGGCAATGCGCGCACGATGCTGCCATATATCCGGCTGCTGCTGGCCAACAAAGATACCGATACTGCGCTCGCACAGGCTATCCGATTGCAGGCGAGTAATCAGGGTGTTGCAGACGCCCATCTGATCGTTGGGGACGTACTCGCGGCGCGGGGTGACTATGTTGGTGCACTGAATGCCTATCAAAAAGCGCGCGAAATCAGTTTTACCGAACCTGTCATGTTGCGAATTACCGATGCCATGATGCGGACAGGAAAACACCGCGAGGCGACCGACACGCTCGCTCAGTTCCTAACATATAATCCCCAAAACCTAACCGCGTTGCGGCTTGCGGGCTATTATAATCTTGATGCTGGGAAATGGCGGGAGGCGTCGTACTTCCTAAATCGTCTGGTGGGGCTGTCTGGCTATAACGACCCGATACTGATGATTAACCTTGCGCGCGCATATGCAGGGGCCGGGGAAATGGAGGAGGCGGAGCGTTATGCAGACATCGCCTTTCGCCAAATGCCTTCAAATGCCTTCATCACGGTCAACTATGGTCGGATTTTAATGAAATCTGGAAAACGCCCAAAAGCTGCACTGGAGTTGCTTCAAAAAGCGGACGCATTGATGGCGCCGGACCCACAACTGAGCAGCGATCTGATGAAGGCAAAAACTGCGTTAAAATAATCAGCTAAGCGCCAGTAATTCGTCTGGATCGATACCCGCACGCTGCATTTGGGCTTTTACGTCAGGCCAAATATTGTGCATGAAATTATCGCGTTCAAAGCTACGAAGTTTGGAAATCGCGCCATTTGCAACGAAAAGACCGACACCGCGCTTAACGTCCACGAGCCCGCTGTCCTGAAATAGCTGATAGGCTTTGGCGACCGTCAACGGGTTAGCGCCTTGGTCAGCCGCAAATGCGCGAACCGAAGGCAACATGTCACCTTCCTTATACGCGCCGTCCAAAATGGCGGCGGCAATCACATCGCGCAATTTCAAATATACGGGTTTTACGTCGTTTT
Organism: uncultured Sphingomonadales bacterium; assembly: GCA_937898535.1. Lineage (GTDB taxonomy): Bacteria > Pseudomonadota > Alphaproteobacteria > Sphingomonadales > Sphingomonadaceae > Sphingorhabdus_B. The sequence goes on from CALDKP010000144.1 coordinate 1,766, forward strand.
TCATCACGTGCTTACTGCCATAATACAGTAGGGCGCGTCAAGGCAGCTATTTTACGGCCATTGCCTGATGATGTTCGAAGGGTCGGGGCGTGGCCGCTCTTCAAGAAGCTGGGCCGGGGACCCCATGAAGAACAGCCCAGCAATTTGTTCGTCGCCCGTGCAAATGGCTTGGCGCACGCTGTCGTCGTACGTCGCCCAGCCGGTAATCCAGCTTCCGACAAACCCATGTGCGTGGGCCGCATGCAGCAAATTCA